>JBDTKB010000303.1:0-8330 GCA_039935555.1 Ginsengibacter sp.
ATCCCTGTCAGCCGCATTGGAATTTAGCCGCTTCACCCGAAGAATATAAATGGTCATCAGCAAGATTTTATGAAACAGGAATAAAAGATCCGATAGCTATCGGATTTGATTGGTTAACGCATTTTAACGACAATTGAATTATATGTGTTGGGGGGGACGCCAACACCAGCAGGGGTAATGAAAACTTGTGTGAATGACCTGGTAAGCCAAACACATTCAAAAGATGGAATTACTATTGTTTAAAAAAATATAAGAGCTACCTTTTTTTTTAAAACCATCTACCTCTTATCTTATCCCAGGTGGTAATGCCAATTTTAAATTGTACAGGATTTGAAAAGCTGTTGGCGAAAGAACTTACAACATACACACCCAATTTAAATTTCGAAGGAATATTAAAAGGCGCTCTAAAAACCCGTTCCACTCCTGTAAAAAATTCCCCGTAGCGAAGATTTCTTTCAGGAGCGATAAGAAAACCTGCGCCTGCTATTTCTCTTAGTTCCAGTTTTTTAAGTAATGGAATTTTATTGAGTATGGCGCCATTGAACTCGTGTATGTAATGTCCCTCATAAAAGCGTTTGAAAACTGCGAACGATGAATCCAGCGCCTGGAATGCTTCTTTCGGATTTAAAAATAAGATGGGATCACCGCGCCGCTGGAATTTATAATCGGCAATGCCTACATTCCTTGTATTTAAAAAGCTGCCTGTTTTTATTGAATAAGAAGATACACCGAGCAGCCCGAGTTTAATGCTTTGTTGCATGCCGGTTTCAAAATAGTCAAAGTTCACCTGGCTGTTAAACAAACCGTTTAAACCCTTCTTCCATATAACCGAAAAGGTAGGCCATGCCGATCCCAATATTATTTTCTCTTTTGGCTCACGAATGTATTTCTGGTGCGGCGTATAACTTAAGTCAATAAGACCATAAGTAGCGTTGTACGGTTGAAAATATACCGCCTGGTTGTCGCCTGCTATGCTGTTGAATAAAGTATCTATCAGCGCTTGTTTATAACCGGCAATAGAGCGACGCAACGCAATACTAAAAGTTGTATTCAGGAAAAGGCCGTTAACAATTTCCAATCCATGTTTCAGGTCAATCGAATTATTAAGGTATAGACTGCTTCGTTTCAAAAGATTAATCCATGCATCACCGGCATAGAAATACTGGAAGTTGCGCCCCAGCTCTATTCCGTAGTATCCATGGCTAAATGGATTATACATTCTTGTAAAGCGGATATTCCCATTGAGATCGTGGTTACGCAAGCCATAACTCAGTAAGGCAGCTACATAAATATTCTTTTTAGAAGGATATGTTTTGCTGAATGATACACCAGGATTGATGCGTGTACCACCGAATTGTATCGGCTGGTAATAAGAAATTAACGGGTTAAAATTCCAAAGTCTTTCTTTTTCGCGATCGTAAAAAGGCTGCCCGCTCAGCAGGATTTTCTTTACGGTTACCTTATTGGTAACTGCGTCTATGGAGTCCCGGTAGGCTTTGGTGTGAGTGGCATTGTAAATGCTGTCTTTATAGTGAATAAAGCGTACTTCCTGTGCCGTGAGTGGTTCCTGCCGTATATGTTGCCAGAAACTGCTGTCTCTTTTATAAGCGCTGTCTGTTGCGACACTCACTTCCGGACCGAAATATTTTTTTGCGAAAGTTTTATTCAGTTCAAAATTATTGTAGGTCACAGTTGTAGTTCCTGATATGGCTTTTTTATTTCTTTTCGTGTTGTAGGTGAATTGCTGGCGGGTGATCATCCAGGCGCTGTCGTTAACCACACCGTATTGCTGCTCCACTTCAAAAAAATCATAGTTTGCCAGGTGGTATTTTGGAAAGTCAAATCTTGTATGCAATATCGCCCAGCCACTATCCGTAACCGTTAGTTCTCCTTCCACGGTGGCATTGCTCAGCTTCCCCGGCTTCGCGCTGATCGTATAAATTTTATGCCCGTTGCGTATTTCAGTTTTCAATAGTTTATACCTGTATGCGATAAGGCCACTGTAGCTCACCGGCGAGAGAAAGGGTGTTTCAGAAATCGACTGCACATTAATAAGGTTGTTATAAAAATTAAAATCACCCTGGGTAATTGACAGATAAAATAAATTCTCCGTTTTACCTTTTTTATCAACACCCGTGCGTTCTTCTTTAATCCTTCCGTCGGAAGAATGATCGTAGTGCAGTGAAATCTCCACCATCGACATGCGTTGCAGGTCTGCGTTTTCTTTGTTAATGGACGTATCTGTAATTTGCTTTTTCTTTTTTCGTTGCTGCGTTGAATCGTCTTGTACCGCTTTTATATAGGCGGTGGCGGAGTAAGAGCCCGCTGCAGATAAAATAGCTTCCTTGTTGCGTATTACCCTACGGATGATATCTTCAGAAGGATCTTTGCCTTTTATAATTACTTCATCCAGTTTTTTAGTATCATCTATTTCAAGCAATATGTTTTGTAACTGGTCAGCCTTGTTGATGGTTAATTGTATGACCGTGCTTTTATACCCAACAATGGTAATCACAATGTCATACACTCCGTCATCGAGCAGCATGGAGTAGTCACCTTTTTCATTGGTGAGTGTACCCAGCGTACGGCCTTTTACCTGCACAGTCGCAAAGGCCACAGGCTCCAACCTCGTATTAGTTACCTTGCCATACAACTTATACGACTGAGCACTGGCTGCGTGACCGATAAGCAAAAAAATAAGAAGCAGCCATTTTTGATTCATAATGTGAAGATCATTACCAGAGTAAATGCAGTTTGCCCGTTACAGGTTGCCTGTAAAAAATTATTGCAAACATAAAAGATTAGCTGGGTTTAAAGTTTTCGGCTATTAAGATTTATGGTAACCTCGCTGGCCTAAATATTTAAGCTTTGAAAAAAGAGATATACTATTTGTGGCTCAGGTTATAACGATAGCTAACTATTAGTCTCTAATATTTAATGTTGCCTGAGGTGGTTGTGAAAATTCTCTGGCAATTAATAAATTGGGTATCTATCAATTTAATTTTAAAAAAAAGCCCCTTTCAAATAATAAGCTTATGTGGGTTCAACTTCACAGGTTATGAAAATCTTGAGTGAGTGTGCAATTCTTATTACCTCCTCGATAAATAGGAGTTCGTTAGCGCGAGCTTGCACTTTTAAGAAATTGCAAATTGATTGAAACAATTCTAAGTCAAAGGGAACATTATAAGATTTAATAAACTTAGATTTTCTATTATAAGCTTTTTTCAATTTATGTCCGAGCGGATGCGCCAACGTTACGATAAATGTTAGGATAACCTCGCGCCAAAGAAGGCGGCTCTCACGAGTCACCAAGTTGAGCTTTCCGGGAGGAGCTATCACCGACGAACGCTGAATCACATTTGAACCTTACCAATTGGGTTTAATAAAATAAAGAGCTGTCCCATCCGGATCTGTGAAATGAAGAAATTGTCCACCTTCTTCCTGTCTTTCAGTTATCTTGACTGACAATTTTTGTAGTTCAGATTTTGTCTCGTCAAGGTTATCAGTAGTAAATCCAATTGAAACATTCCCCGAGTTGTCTTTCATGTTATCATTAGTGCTTGGATGAAGTCCAATTACAACACCAGGCGAAGAGAGCATCGCATAATAATTGCCCCAACGGTTTTTTAAAGTCAAGCCGAGAGATTCATAAAAGGAAATGGATTTATCCAAATCTTTTACATTGACAGTGAGGTTGGATTCTTTGATTTTCATTATTGTAAATTTTGAATTTATACTTACTCTTTTCGGTTTTCAGTATATCCGTTTTAATTTCTCAAAGTTAAATTATTTACCGTCAATTCGCCTTCTCAGCAAGGTCTCACTCAGTGGGATCAATAAAAATTGGTCAGTACTCAGCAGCACAAGAAAGCTTAGTCTCAGGCTTGGCGTCACCTTTGCGCCAAGGTCAGGATTAAAGTAAAAAGCAGAAAGTGGCGCTGCCTAAAATACTGCGGATAGGCGTGGACAATGCTTTTTGATATGTTATCTTTCCCGTTACAAATTGTTTATTGAAAAGAATATCATAGGTTTACTGTGCCTTTCCATTGCTACACACCTGCTCCTGTTCCAAAAAGCATTTTATAATAGTGGTTAATTCTTTTTTATGCAATCAACTGCACAGCAATTTATACGTGCGCCATTATGCAGGCCATCAGAAGTGCTTTCTTCAGTGAAATTTTTATCCTGTGTGTTTTAGTAAATTCTACGGCCAAAAGAGGTTTTAAAAAATAGAATTTTAATTCTTAAATGCTTTGCCAAAGAAGCAATTACATAAAGAGAAACCATCATTAGTAGTAAACTGCTTTTTTTAAACCTTAAATAAAAAGACAAATGACAATCATTAAAATTTTAAAACCTTTACAAGTGCTTGCAGTTTACACGCAAAGTAAAAGACTTTGCTCCATGGCAGAAAGTGTATGATGGCGAGGACACAGCTCAAAGAGCCACTGAAGGAATGGTGGATGTTGCTCCTGCCCGTGGCATAGAGGACTCTAACAGGGTGTTTATTGCCTTTGATGTTAGCGATATGGCAAAGGCAAAAACTGCTGTTATGTCTGATGTAAAGAAAAAACTGATGATGAGCGCAGGTGTTGAGGGAAAGTCATCTGTTGAATTTTTATACATACGTTAAATAATTACACAACCATTTTAATAAACCAACAAAAACAAATACAATGAAAAAAACAATCAAATTAAGTTTACTACTGGTTATTATTTGCGCAACAGCATTTATAAATCCGCTAGCAGCACAAATGACCAATGAAGACCATGCCGTTCTTGCGAAAAAATACGAGGATGCATACAACAAAAAAGATGATAAAGCAATGCTTGCAATGTACACTAAAGATGCAACAAGAATAACTCCTGACGGTACCGAAGTGACCGGCACGGAAGCGATAGGCAAACAGATTACAGATGAATTTGCTCACATTACTGCAACCCTTACAATAACCCCTCAGGCTACAGCGGAAAAAGATGGCATCATTACCGGCACGGGCACTTTTCGTGTGGTGGGTACCAACGACAAAGGCGAAAAAATTGATCAGAATGGTACTTATATTAATACAATGACCAAAGAAGGCGGCCAATGGAAGATTACCAAAAGTGTAATAGGACAAACGAATTAAGGGTGAAATTAATGACTATTAAAAAAAATTGGGTTTTAGTAAGAATGGTGCCTAAAATAACAGGCGCCATTTTTTTCCCTGCCGTGTCTCGGCCCGGCCTTAGCCTTGTGGTACACGGCAGCTTGCTTTCTCTCATTTATTAATATGCTTCTTGCTTTCCTTCCATAGAGTATTTCGCTAACCTGCATACATTGCCCCAGTGTTCAGCTAGACTCATGGCTCGAAGTTGAAACACGGCTTGAGAAGAAGATGAGCACGAAATATAAATTTGCTGATAATGATAAATTGGATGTTCATCAATTTAATTTTAAAAAAAAGTCCTTTTCAAATAATAAGCTGGCGTGGCTTCATCCTGGCAAGTAGTAAATATTATGTTTGCCTGCGCAATCCTGTTTGTGGTAAGTGGAATCTTGCCAAAAATTATTTAGATTATTATTATTATTTATCTGCAAGATTTTATGAAACTGGAGTGGACGAATTTGGATTTTTAAATAACCTGTATCATAGTAATGTATAGAGATTGTTTTCGTATTCCACGAACCAAAGCAGGGGCGCGGGACTGGCGAAAAGCCTTTTCAAATGCGTGTGTGTTTTACCCTACAGCAAATAAACCTGCAACACCAAACAAATACAAAATAAGCACTATAAAAGAATCAATGCCCATTCCCAGGAATTGCTTTTTAGGTTTAAAAATCATTCCCCAAACATAAACACTGGTAAGCAGCATGCCTAAACAGGTAAGATAAATATCAGATTTATGCGCACCCGGCAATATTGCTTTTCCGGAAATTAAAGTTGCTACCAGAAAAAGCACGGGCAAAAAAGCATTGCCACCAAAAATATCACTTACAGCAAGTGTATAGGCTTTAAGTTTTATGGATGCAAGTCCGGTTGATACTTCTGGTAACGAAGTGGCTGCTGCCAGGATAGTTGCGCCGAAAATAACGCCCTGCATACCAATTTGTTTGGCTATAGCATCACCGCTTCTTTCAAGGAAATAACCTGCGACCAATGTAACCAATGCCGTTGTTAAAAAAATAGCAACGTTAGCACCGGTGCTTCTCTTTTGCGTATCATTTTTTGAGTTTTGATCATTATTTCCTTTATCATCATCAGTTGAATTTTTAGCCTGCCAGGGCAATCCATTTCGCGCCTTATTTATTAAAACAAGCCCGGCAACCCAGCCTAAAAAAATAAGTATTACAGCAGGAGACATTCGCAAAAAAACAAGCGAAGAAGGCAATTGGTGACCCATCACAACAAAAATTAATATAAAAAGTACCAGTAACCCTTCCAGCACCAGTTGCATGGATGAAGCCTTATAAGTTAAACTTGCTTTTTTCCCCAATCCAAAAACATCTAATACAACCATCACAACAGTTTGCATGGCAATACCGCCAAGTATATTACCAACTGCGAGTTCAATATTATTTTGCAGCGATGCACTAACGGTAATGGCAATTTCAGGAAGATTGGTAACTATTGCAAGTACAATCATACCGCCTAAAGCCTGTCCTAATCCAAACTTCTTCGATAGCGCGTCCACGGTATTGGAAAGGTAAATGCCGGAAATCCATATAGCTACACCTCCGGCAATAAAAATTCCGCTTAACATCCAAATAGAGAGTCCATCCAAATTCATGAGGTAAAATTTTAAAAAAATATTTACAATAACCAAACCATAAATGAAGATGATAAAGACTTTATAGATAAAATTCCCCGCACTGGCGCATGTTGTGCGCTCGCTTATTTTTTATTAGGATCATATTTTAAAAAGTCGGGTCTGTCTGTGTTTGTCCAAGTAAATTTATAACCTGTCACAAGAACTTGCATATCCCAATCTCTTTTTAACTTGATATGTTTTTCGCTAATTGCCAAAATTAAAGTCCAGAATGAAATTGTCAATATTGCCAATGTCCAAAATACTCGTATCAGAATTTTTGAAATAGTGAATTGTGTCAAAATACGAGTACTGAAAAACACAATTAAAAACCAAAACAAAAAGTAGATTATAAAGTCGGCACTAAACTCAATTAAAAAAAATTGAAGTGACATTGAAGTGAACCAACCGTCACCAACGAAGGCAAAAGGAAATCCAGCCATTAACGTTTCTGGTGAATCAACTGGCAAAACGTACCACCATTTAGTAAGTGTCCCAAAGGAAATTATTGTCAACGGTAATATTAAACGCCATGTCAATTGTTTAATTGTCATGTTTTAGGTTGTCTGTTTTAAGTGACGCACAACGTTGGGTATTGGCGATGGCAGGGCATTTTAAAAACGGCAGCCCGAACTACCGCTGATTAAAAAACTATAGCCGAAGTTAAGTACAAAAGCTAATTACTAACGTCACGCAGGAACTGCTGTTGATAGTGAATTGCAGACGAGGTTTTTTACGTCGCCCCCTGCTATTGCAAATACTGGTGTTGGCAGCAGGCATTTGTCTGTAAGTGTCATTAATGCTATTTATATTTTATTTGATTACTTTCTTTGGCTTTGTCAGTTCTCGCTTATTTTCTGAGATTGATTTTACAATTGTTTGTCCATGTATAATTTGTTTTTGGTCTTTAACTTTAGCAAGAGAATTTGCGTATGACTCGTTTACAAGTTTCTTCATATATGCTTTGGGAAATTTCTTTTTGTCTGGCACAAGAATGTATCGATACTGTTTACCTTCTCCCAAAAGAATTTTGTCTGGGTCTGAGAGTCCATTGCCCCAATAAAAACCAAAATGAACATTTTGATTTGCTCTGTAAATTACAACTGAACAAATGTTGTCTCCAACTTTGTCTGTTAGCGACCAACCTAATGACACAGCATTATAGTTGTCATAAATTAATTCATTTGCTTGAGGACATAAATCCCACGCAAAGTCACGAAGCCACATATGTACGTCTATTATTTTTTTGTCAAACGTTTTGAGAAATTTTACAAGGTCTTTTGTTTGCTCTTTACCCATTTGTCAAATTTTGGAGTGTCGCATTTAAGTGTCCAATTTTGCTTGCTGTTAACTAATAAATATACGAACGTTTACCAGCCTGAGTAGTATTTGCATAATTCACAAACAGTATATAGCCCTCAGAGAAAAAAATTTATAACTTATTTGTTTATCACTTTTATCTTTTTAAAACAGCTTTACCTACAAAAAGAAATAACGCAGAGATTATCATAAACACTGCTAATAAAACTCCTGCATTGATG
>JBDTKB010000304.1:0-3996 GCA_039935555.1 Ginsengibacter sp.
CAAAACCTATGAAATACAATTTCATTACCATTGAAGGAAACATTGGAGCCGGTAAAACTACCCTTGCGCACCTCTTGAGCAAGCGGCTTAATGCAAGATTAATATTGGAGGAATTCGCGGACAATCCCTTTCTCCCAAAGTTTTATGAAAATCAGCAGCAGTACGCTTTTCCGTTGGAATTGTTTTTTATGGCAGAACGATATAAGCAGTTAAAAGACCTTTTGCAAACAAAGGATATGTTTCAACATGTTACCGTTTCCGATTATCTTTTTACGAAATGTTTGTTGTTCGCGAAGGTGAATTTGCCTGATGAAGAATTTTTGCTTTATCAAAAATTATTTGACATTATTAATCCACAATTGGTGCAGCCCGATCTTCTAATTTATCTGCACGCACCTGTTGTGAAATTGAAGGAAAATATCAGGAAGCGAAACCGTTCTTATGAGCAGGCTATCGGGTCAGATTATCTTTTTTCGCTGCAACAAACTTATACTCAATATATAAAGCAGCACAACATCAAAACCTTATATATTGATGCCTCATCGGCTGATTTTTTAGGAAATGAAAAACATTTAAACGCCGTACTCGAAGCACTTAATACCGATTATGAAGAAGGCCAGCATTATTTGCAATTGCCTTAAACAAATCCTATGAACCCTATTATAAAAAATGATCCTTTTGCGTCAGTTAAATTATTAGAATTCCGCAACCTGTTAACAGGTCGATTTATTTTTATCATGGGCCTCAGGATGATGGCCACCTTAGTTGGCTGGTGGATCTACCTGTTAACTAATGATCCTTTTGCCATCGGTTTAATTGGCTTATCTGAAGTGATACCCGCAGTTTCTCTCGCCTTATATGCCGGGCATGTCATCGATCAAAGTGAAAAGAAAAAACTTCTTTTGAAAGGCGTAATACTTTATATAGTTGCTGCAGTAATTTTAGTTTTTATTTCGGGCAGTTACATTGCAAGTCATCTTACCAATCACTGGATAGCCATTTGCATCTACATCGTCATTTTCGGCACAGGAATTATCAGGGCTTTTACCGGACCGGTATTTAGCGCCATGATAGCTCACATAGTACCACGGGAGCATTTACAAAACGCTACCACCTGGAGCCAGGGAACGTGGCTATCAGCTTCAGTTACGGGCCACGCTGTTGGAGGGCTTTTAATTGCAGGGCTTGGCATCACCGGCACTTTAATAAGTGTTAGCTCCCTCGTTACCTTATCGTTTTTCTTCTTGATAAAAATTAAAAAGAAACCTGCTCTAAATATAAAAGGTGTGGTAAGAACCTGGGAAAGTGTAAAGGAAGGACTTCGTTTTGTTTTCAAAACGAAAGAGCTTTTAGGTGCCATTTCTTTAGATCTGTTCGCTGTATTATTTGGCGGCGCAGTTGCATTAATTCCTATTTATGCCCGGGATATTTTAAAGGTAGGCCCTGAAGGCTTTGGATTTCTCAATGGCGCTGCAGACCTGGGCTCAATTGTAATGGTAGTAATTCTTACGTTATTTCCATTGGCGAAAAAGCAAGGCAAAAAATTGTTGCTGGCGGTGGCGGGATTTGGCATTTGCATTATAGTTTTCGGAATATCAAAGCTTTTCGTGTTATCCTTTGCCGCTTTACTAATTTCAGGAATGTTAGATGCTATAAGTGTAGTAGTAAGAGGCACTATTACTCAATTAAAAACACCGGATAATATGCGTGGACGGGTGATGAGTGTTACTTCGATGTTTGTAAACTCCAGTAATGAACTTGGGCAATTTGAGAGTGGAATGATGGCCAAGCTTTTAGGCACTGTGCCATCAGTAATTTTCGGCGGTTCTATGACTTTATTTGTAGTTTTTCTAACCTGGTTTAGAGCGCCGACCTTAAGAAAGATGGAATATTAAAAAGATAGGGCTAAATGTACGGTATAATCAAAAGCACTTTTTATAGCAACAAAATTATACAAGCAGCCTTTTTTAGTATCAAAGGAATAATTAAATAATTTAACCCTATCCTTCACCGTTAGTTTAAGCAGATATTTCTACCAATTCTATATCAAATATTAATTCCT
The DNA here is from genome assembly GCA_039935555.1 of Ginsengibacter sp. Taxonomy (GTDB): domain Bacteria; phylum Bacteroidota; class Bacteroidia; order Chitinophagales; family Chitinophagaceae; genus Ginsengibacter. Next base: position 2,063 of record JBDTKB010000304.1, read on the forward strand.
TGCCGGCAAGATGATGATTAGCGTCAAGAATAACAATATCATCTTTTACCTCAGTAACAATTACCGGAACCGGATGGCCAGCTTCATTACGCAATTGCAATTTCATACCCGGTTCCAGTTTCATATCCGCCGGAATATTGGATTTGGGAAATTCTATGATAGCTTCTTCGTTTTTTTCACCATAGGCATGTTCGGGAGCAATTGTTATAGTCTTTTTCTCCCCAATACTCATTCCAGGAATGGCCGCATCAAAACCAGGGATCATTTGACCCGCACCCACCGTAAACTCAAGCGGCTCACGCCCTTCACTTGAATCAAATTGTTCCCCTGAATTTAATTTGCCTTTATAATGAACCTTTACAAGGTCACCTTTTTTTGCTGTGTTCATTTTAATTCGTTTATATATTCATACAAAATTGTAAAGAAATTATAACTTACTCTTCTTATCAATTAAAACTATAACGTTATTAATTATTGCTGTTTTAACTATGTAATTTAGAAAAAAAAACTCATCCGGAAAAGCCAAAATAGCTCAACATAATTATCGGCTATCTGTAAATAATTTTATGGAAATTTGGGGGATGAAAAGACAACTAATTCTCCTCGCATTTTTTTTAATAATATTTTCGGAAAGCTATTCGCAAAAAAAAATTATACCCGGAGCTGATAGAATGGAAGTGTATATTCCGTTGCTAAAAGGAAAGTCTGTCGCTGTTTTTGCTAACCAAACTTCTATGGTTCACAACACAAACCTCGTAGATACATTAATAAAAAGAGGCATCAGGGTTGTTAAAATTTTTGGACCGGAACATGGCTTTAGAGGCACCGCCGATGCAGGAGAAAAAGTAGGAAATGCAATTGACAAAGAAACCGGCGTTGAAGTAATAAGCCTTTATGGCAAACACAACAAACCCACTCCGGAAGATTTGCAAGGAGTAGATGTGATGATATTTGATATACAAGATGTAGGTACGAGGTTTTATACTTTTATTTCATCCCTTCAATATTATATTGAAGCTGCGCTGGAGAATTCAAAACCACTTCTAATTCTCGACAGGCCTAACCCAAATGGTTTTTATGTAGACGGGCCTGTGCTCGATCCAAAATTCAAAAGCTTTGTTGGCATGCAACCCATTCCCATCGTCTACGGGATGACGTTAGGTGAATACTCATTTATGATTACTGGTGAAAAATGGCTCAGCGACGATGCCAATAAAAAATATTCTTATTATTTACATGCAAAAAATTCTCCTGATACGCCTTTTCATTTTTTGGTAATCAAGTGTTTGGATTATGACCATAACAGCAAATATATTTTACCGGTAAAGCCTTCCCCAAATCTACCGTCTATTCAATCTATTTATTGGTATCCAACAACCTGCCTTATTGAAGGAACAATTTTAAGTGAAGGACGCGGGACTGATAAGCCATTCCAATTATTTGGCCATCCTGATCTTCCAAAGAATTTAATAAGCTTTACTCCCGAAAGTATGGAAGGAGCAAAAGACCCGAAGCTGTTGGGACAAAAATGCTATGGCTGGGACCTTTCAGGAACTCCGGCTGAGGTATTAAAAGCCATAGATAAAAAAATACAATTAAAATGGATCATACAAGCTTATAAATTGTTTCCCGATAAAGAAAATTTCTTTCTGAAATCCAATGGTTTTAATCGCCTTGCGGGTAATGATGTATTGATGAACCAAATTAAAAATGGTGTTTCAGAAAATGAAATAAGAAAGAGCTGGGAGCCCGCATTAAGTCGTTTTAAAAAGATTAGAAAGAAGTATTTACTTTACAAAGATTTCTAAATTTATCTTTTAAATCTTCTAAAAAATAATTCAACCTTACCTTTTACAAATTAGTTTTTAATGAAAAAGCCCCGCATTATTTTTATGGGTACACCAGAATTTGCAGTTCCATCTCTGGAAAGAATT
>JBDTKB010000305.1:0-6959 GCA_039935555.1 Ginsengibacter sp.
GCTGGGAAGAAGAAGTTCCTATTAATCCTGGTACACTAACTGACATTGGTGGCCAATATGCGGTTAAAAGTTTGCAAATTGCCTCCCAGGCTTTGAAGGACCGAAAGATCAATGCCCTCGTTACGGCTCCGCTTCATAAAAAAAATGTGCAAGGGGATAATTTTTCCTACACTGGCCATACACCTTTTCTAAAAGATTTTTTTGGAGTAAATGACGTGCTGATGCTAATGGCCGCTGATAATTTGAAAGTTGGCCTTGTTACAGAACACATCCCGGTAAGTGAAATTGCTTCTCAAATCACAAAAGAAAGTATTAGCAGCAAGATTGCGATTCTTCATGCGTCATTAAGAAGAGACTTTAATATTGAAAGGCCAAAAATCGCCGTTTTGGCTTTAAATCCCCACGCCGGAGATGAAGGAATTATTGGCAGTGAAGAAGAGGAAATTATTAAGCCGGCTATCAAAGATGCAAAGCAGCACAATATGCTGGTGATGGGCCCGTTTAGTGCCGATGCTTTTTTTGCCAGGGCGCTGTATAATAAATTTGATGCAGTATTGGCTATGTATCACGACCAGGGCCTGATTCCATTTAAGTCTCTTTCATTTGGAGAAGGCGTGAATTTTACGGCAGGTTTACCTGGAATTCGTACCAGCCCTGATCATGGGACGGCTTTTGATATTGCCGGGAAAGATAAAGCCGATCCATCTTCCTTCAGGGCAGCTATTTTTAGTTGCGTTGACATTCTCAATAGCCAGAAAATTTATGATGAAAATCGTAAAAACCCTATAAATAAAATGAGCGCCAGTGTGGTTGCCGGCGCTGTAGATGAAAAGATTACCGAATAAATTTTGTTAGTTTTCCATTAATCCTTTGTAAAATAATTTCATACATAATGACGTTATATCATCGGAATAGCCGTAAAATTGCTATTGGAATTTTCAGAATTTTTTAAATCAATCTGTTACTTAAGAAAAGTAATTATCACAGAATAATAGTTTACTTCAAACTTAATTTTACTTTTGTAACTGCATTGCTTTTTTATATTATTAAGCTATGGATAATATTTTATTAAGCGGAGGATTAGCGTTTTTGATCACCTATTTTTCTATCCCCGTAATAATTGAAGTTGCAAAAAGTAAAAAACTTTTTGATGAGCCTGATGAGAGAAAAGTTCATCATGAGGTGACACCTACGCTGGGTGGCCTCGGCATTTTTGCCGGATTTATAGTTGCCTCCTTATTGGGCGTTCCTCCAACTGTTCCTCCTGTATTTCAATATTTCGTTGCTGCTTCAATGGTAATTTTTTTCCTGGGAATAAAAGACGACATATTAATTTTATCTGCTTATAAAAAGTTTATCGGGCAATTGGTTGCTGCTGGTATCATCATAAAATTCGGAGGCGTGCAAATCAATGACATGCACGGTTTCCTTGGTTTTACCCGAATTCCACATACTGCAAGTATTTTGCTCACGCTTTTTACTATAATTGTAATTACAAATTCGTTTAATCTTATTGATGGAGTTGATGGGCTGGCGGGTAGTCTTGGCTTGCTTACTTCAACTATTTTTGGTATTTATTTTTTATTTACGTCGCAGCTTATGTATGCGGTGATGGCATTTTCTCTTGTAGGAAGCCTGATAGCTTTTTTGATCTATAACTTTTCTCCTGCTAAAATTTTTATGGGCGACACCGGCTCGTTGCTAATAGGTATTTTGAATTCGGTATTCGTGATAAAATTTATAGCTGTGGCTGCAGATCCATCGCTAGGTTTGCCTTTGCAAGCTGCGCCCGCAATCGGCTTTGCAATATTGATCATTCCGCTTTTTGACACTTTTCGTGTAGTTACAATGCGTATTTTAAGCCGCAGGTCTCCATTTAGCCCCGATCGAAATCATATTCATCATTTTTTATTAGAACTTGGATTAAGCCACAAAATGATTTCTCTAACTTGTTTAGGAGCCAACATTCTTTTTATAGCCCTTGCCTATTTTCTACGGTTTACAGGAACTACAATGGTCATCTTAGCTCTTTCAGCTTTTTCTTTAGCAATCGTAAGCGTCGTTTATTATAGCCGGCCCAAGGCGAAGTCGAAAACACAGGCATTACCGGGTATCAATCAGAAAGAAAACATTATTAAATCCCACACAATACTTACGCTGGCTGGGGAGCCAATTGAACAGAATTAAATTCTATTAACTTTTTTATCAGACTGATTTTATTATTTTTGGTCACTCTTTAAGGTTCACCTTACAGGGTGTGTTGTAATTTTTTAAAACTAAAAATAAAATGACAGACGACTTAGCACTTATATTGGATGAAGGTACCTCTTCGATGAAAAAGGCGATAGATCATTTTGAAACCGAACTCATAAAAATTCGAGCAGGAAAGGCAAGCCCCGATATGCTAAATGGAATTGTGGTTGATTATTATGGAAACCCGACACCAATAGGACAGGTTGGCAATATAAGCGTTATGGATGCACGTACCCTGACAATTCAGCCTTGGGAAAAAAATATGTTGCAGCCGATTGAGCGGTCAATTATTGCGGCCAATATTGGTATAAATCCTCAGAATGATGGCAACCTCATTCGTCTTTTTTTGCCACCGCTTACTGAAGAAAGAAGAAGGGAGCTTGTAAAGCGAAGTAATGTGGAAGGTGAGCACGCTAAAATAGCTGTCAGAAACATCCGCAGGGATGCCATTGAGCAAATTAAAAAATTGCAAAAAGATGGGCTGAGCGAAGATGCGGCAAAAGATGGAGAGAATGATATGCAGGAAATTACTAATAGTTATATTTCACTTGTTGATAAACACCTTGAGGCAAAAGAAAAAGAAATTATGGCGGTTTAATTTTGCAGTAAAATAATTTTGAAAGAGCAATTACTAATATTAATAACTACTCCATTATACCTGGTAGTAATTGGCCTGGAGATAATATTAAGCCATCTCCATTTAAGAAAATATTATACAGTAAAAGGGACATTCATCAATATATATTTGTGCCTGCTCAACGGTGGCATCGATCTTCTTTTCAGGGCAGTCTATGTTGTTATTCTCTTTTCCATTTACGGTTTCCATTTTATTGATCTTTCATTTAGCCCGGTATTATATTGGTCTTCTCTTTTTATTTTAGAAGATCTCGCCTTTTATATTGAACACAGGGTCGATCATTTTTGCAGAATTTTTTGGGCCGTTCATGTTACACATCATTCATCAGAAGAATTTAATTTAACGACTGGCTTCCGTTCTTCTGTGTTGCAACCTCTATATCGGTTTATTTATTTTCTTCCTCTTGTTTTGATTGGTTTTAAACCAATAGATATTGTTTTCATGTATTCGCTTACTCAGATTTATGGAATATTGGTGCATACGCAATACATTAATAAAATGCCTGCATGGTTTGAAGCGGTTTTTGTAAGCCCATCTCACCACAGGGTTCACCACGCCAGTAATGTGCGTTACCTTGATAGAAACATGGGAATGGTGCTTATTATTTGGGACAGGTTGTTTGGTACTTTTCAAACTGAAATTAAGGAAGATCCGGTAAGATATGGGTTAACCAAACAATTAGAAAATCCATACCATCTTACTAAAATTATTTTTCATGAATGGCAAAATATTGGCACTGACCTGAAGAAAAAACTACCACTATCCATCAAACTTAAATACCTGATAAAGCCGCCGGGCTGGAGCCATGACGGCAGTACAAAAACTGCAAAAGAATTGAGAAGGGAATTAAATTTATAGAAAAATTTTACTTCTGCTCCAAGCTTCCAAAAAACGTGTTCATCTTAATTTCTTTGTAAAGCAAATTAAGATGAAATCTTTTACCTTCAAGGCTAATTTCGTGTACGCTCCCTTGTTACAAGGAAAATGTTTCCCATGTCGAAAGAGCGGAAGATATATGGGTAAACAAGTGAATGCCATTATCTTTTAATCTCTGGCGCACATTTTTTTGTAGCGGTTTTAAAAGATTAGGTTGACAAAATTATTTCGCAAGCAATAAAGTTATTGCAAAGATGTAAATTTATATAATACTAAAAACTGATGTGTTTAACAAGGCATTTTAATACTTTAAAAATTTTTTCCTTCAATTTTACTTTTAAAAACGCACAATGAGCCGAATTAATCTTAAAGAAATTAGCACGAGAGCGGGAAAGGATTTTGATAAACAGGATATAAAAGAAAAGACAGCAAAAATATTAGAAGAACTGGACGACTTGCAAAACCTGTTATTTGCTCAAAATGAACATTCGGTGCTTGTGGTAATACAAGGTATGGACGCAAGCGGAAAAGACGGCGTTATAAGAAATGTTTTTACTTCTATGAATCCGCAAGGCGTAATGGTAAAGAGTTTTAAGGCTCCGAGCGCAGAAGAGCTGAGGCATGATTTTTTATGGAGAATTCATTCAAATGCACCTGCCAAAGGAATGATCCAGATTTTCAACAGAAGCCATTACGAAGATATTCTTATCACACGGGTTCATAAATGGTGTGATGATAAAAACGCGCATAAAAGAATGAAGGACATTAACAACTGGGAAGAATTGTTGGCGCAACAAAACAACACAGTGATTCTTAAGTTTTACCTGCATGTATCTCCTGAAGAACAAAAGGAGAGACTTGATGAAAGGTTAAAAAATCCGGCAAAAATGTGGAAATATAATGAGAACGACCTCTCAGAAGCAAAGCTTTGGGACATCTATATGGAGATGTATGAAGACTGCTTTGAAAATTGCAATGTAATTCCCTGGACTATTGTGCCAAGCGACCAAAACTGGTACAAAGAATATATAATTGCATTAACCCTCAGGGACGCTTTATCGGACTTAAAAATGCAATACCCTGGTTTAAAAAAATAGTTTTTTCATTACCATTAAAATAAACATTTATGAGTTTCATTTCAGATTTTAAAGCCTTTGCAATGAAAGGCAACGTTATGGATTTGGCTGTTGCAGTAATTATTGGCGCAGCCTTCGGCGCCATTATATCATCGTTGGTAGCCGATATTATAACGCCTTTGCTGCTAACGCCTGCTTTGGAAAAAGCTGGTCTTAAAGACATAGCGGAACTAAAATGGGGAGCAGTCGCCTACGGAAAGTTTATAGCTGCGGTTATTAATTTTCTTGTGATCGCATTGGTTATCTTTTCCCTTATAAGAGGAATTGCCTCAATGCAAAAGAAAAAAGAAGCTGCTGCACCAGCGGGCCCATCTTCAACAGATTTGCTATTGATGGAAATTAGAGATGAATTGAAAACTTCGAAGTAGGCGCATTCTATTTAAGAAAATATTGCTTTTCATTGAATTCGATGTAGAAATTGGGGACAAAATTTGCAGTAATTTTGGCATGTTGCTAATTGAAAAAGATACGTCTTCCTGGTTTGATGCGTTAAACCATTTACCAGTCAATTTGAATAAATATTTTAGATGAACACAGAAATTTACCAGATAAAGTTGCCCCAGTTTGAGGGCCCGTTTGACCTCCTTCTTTTTTTTATAGAAAGAGATGAGCTGGATATATACAATATTCCCATTACAAAAATCACCAACGAATTTCTTGCATATATACATAAAAGTGAAGACCTGAATATTGAGCTAAGCAGCGAATTTATTTTATTTATAAGTACGCTCATGAGGATAAAAGCAAAAATGCTTTTGCCGCGAAAAGAACTTGATAATGAAGGAAAAGAAATTGATCCGCGCCAGGAATTGATTGATAAAATACTGGAATATAAAAGATTCAAGGAAGCTGCTTTGAAGATGAGTGAGCTGGAAGCCTTACGAATGTTGATGGCTAAACGGGGCAACATACAGGTGGAACTTTCAAAAATTGGTGAAGAATCCGGGGAAGGCACAGAGATCCAGGCAGTTTCGTTGTTCAAGCTGATGAAGGCTTTTGAGAAAGTTGCCCAGCGGCTGCATGAAAAAAGACATCAACCTGTACATACCGTAGTTCAATATGATTATACGATGGAAGGAAGCAGGAAATACATGCTGGATCTTGTAAAAAGTGAGCGTTCACTTTCTTTTGAAAAAATATTCGACATTGCTGAAAATCGTATTCACGCGATCTTTCTATTTTTAAATATGCTCGAGCTTATTCAGCAGAAATATATTTCAATAATAATGGGCACAGGAATTAATAATTTCATCATCGAGTTTAATGACGAGCGCAAAGAAGAGGAAAGCCCTGCACCAGAAATAATTTCAGTGCCGTCTCTAAATTGAGCAGTAGAGTAAAATTGAAAGTTAACTCTATTACTTACCGATCAATTTGTTTACCTCTATAGTGGCCAAATCGCGAAAGGCTGCAACTATATGATTTTCGTCTATTCCAATTTCAGTCTGTAATTCCTTTAGCGTACCGTGTTCAATTATTTTATCAGGGATGCCTAAAATTCTTACTTGTGCAGTATAATTATTAGCAGCCATAAATTCCAAAACTGCCGAGCCGAAGCCGCCAACTACAGTTCCATCTTCTACGGTAATTATTTTTGAATATTTTTTGAAAACCTCATGCAACATTTTTCGTCCAAAGGTTTTACAAATCGCATGTCGTAATGCCCGGGATTGATCCCTTCTTTTGTTACTTCTCTTATTGCCGATGCAGCAAAATTTCCCGGATGTCCAAAAGATAATATGGCTATTTCTTCTCCGTCTTTTAACTTTCTGCCGGTTCCGATTTTAATTTCCTTCATCTTGGTTTTCCATTCAGCTTTTACGCCTTCGCCGCGCGGATAACGAATTACAAAAGGATTTTTTGTGCTTTCCAGTTGTGAAGTAAACATTAGGTCCCGCAATTCGCCTTCATTCATTGGCGCACTTATAATCATGTTTGGAATACAACGCATATAAGCAATATCATACGCACCATGGTGTGTCGGTCCATCTTCACCTACTACGCCAGCGCGATCTAAACAAAAAACAACCGGCAGGTTTTGGATAGCTACATCATGT
>JBDTKB010000306.1:0-5939 GCA_039935555.1 Ginsengibacter sp.
CAAAACTAAATCATTGTGCTATTTAATAAAAAATATCTTGTGTTGTGACAAACCTAAAACGCCGGGATAATTACTGTTTTCCTAAACGTTCATTTAAATTTTATAGTATCCGGCAAAAGTTTCTTAACAAAAATTCCTTTACATTATATTCCATAATTGGTTCAGATTTAGAAAAAGTAAATTCATGTTTTTATTTATTGATATCAGCCTTTCAATCAAAGCCTACAAATCGTTAAATCATCCTTTGAGATTATAAGCATTCTTTAAAAACAATTACGTGTAGCTGCAAATATTATTTCTTTCATACTATTGAGAGTTGCCATGATGAAAGCCATTTTTTCTGCAAATAAAAACTAAAACTAACCAATTACTTAAATCAGCAATTGATAAATTGAAACAACAAATTAAATATCTTCATACAAATAATTCCTGAATGCGCATTTTAATACTCGTTATCTGCTTGCTGGCTATAGAAAATACAAAAGCACAAAGTGATTCCCTATCGGCAAAATTTCCAATTGATACCGGCTATTTTTCTTCTTTCGATGGCGTCAAAATATATTATGAGGTAAGAGGAAAAGGCGAACCTGTTTTGTTGGTCCACGGTTTTATTTCTAACAGTACCTCGTGGAAACGGACTGCTATTTATAACGATCTTTCGAAAAGCGGATATCAAGTAATTGTGCTGGATATGCGGGGTAACGGCAAGAGTGATAAGCCGCATGATTCTTTAGCTTATGATAACGATGCCGAAGCAAAAGACATCATCGGCTTAATGAATTTTCTAAAAATAAAACGATATAACGTTGTCGGATACTCGAGAGGCTCAATTATTACTGCACGCCTTTTGGTGATGGATACCCGGATAAAAGATGCGGTGCTGGGTGGCATGGGCACTGACTTTACAAACCCAATGTGGCCACGCAGGATTATGTTTTACCATGCTTTGAGAGGCGATTCAATTCCGGAATTAAAAAGTATGGTGGAAAATGTACAGCGCCAAAACCTGGATCAACTTGCTTTGGCTTATTTACAACGTTCGCAGCCTTCTACAAGCAAAGAAGCCTTGAGTAAAATAACGAAACCGGTGTTGGTAATTTGCGGGGATCAGGATGCTGATAATGGCCCGGCTGCAGAGTTGGCAAAGCTTTTACCTAACGGTACTTTGGCTACGGTACCGGGCGATCATAACCATGCTTCGGCTAGTCCTGAATTTTCAAGCGAAGTCATAAGTTTTTTCCAAACAAAGAACTAACGGTAATGTGTACTTTAGATTTTATTATTTCAATTTTTTCAATATAAATTTATATGAGAATTCTAATTGACATGGATGATGTAATTGCAGACGCGGAGGAGCGCTTCAATGAATGGTACGAAAGGGATTTTGGGATTCGATACACAGCCGCAGATCTGCAGGGTACAAAACTTCACCTGATTGTTCCTGAAGAACACAGGAAAATTGTAAAAGAATATCCGCACCACGAAGATTTTTTCAAAGACCTGCCTGTTATTGAAAACAGCCAGGAAGTAGTGGAAGAATTGCACAACAGGTTTGAAGTATACATTGCATCAGCGGCAATGGAATTTCCACATTCTTTGCCGCATAAAATGAAATGGCTTGATGAACACTTTCCATTCATCCATTGGAAGCGAAGGATTTTTTGCGGAGATAAAAGCGTTCTAAAAGGTGATATACTAATCGATGATCATGATTTCAATCTTTCAGTTTTTGACGGAAGAGCCATCATGTTCAGTTGTTCTCACAATGCAAACGAAACTAAATATGAACGGCTAAACAACTGGCTTGACGCGGAAAAGTTATTTGATCTTAAATAATTCTAAATTCTTTCACCAAACTTTTTTGGATAAAACTAACTTTATATTTATCTACATCGCTATGCTGAAATTATTTATTCCGTAATCAAGGTGACAAATGTTTCAGACTCGAGAAAAAACTTAGCCTTACCGTTTAATACTTTTATTACCGGCCCCTCTTTTAAATCATTGTTTTTATTTGTTGAATATTTAGTTATGGCCTTTATGAAGGAAGGCAAACCCGTTAGATTCGCTTCTCTTCCAGCTCCATCATTCACCATATGAATAGTGTATCTCTTTTTCTTATTGTCACCAAGAGCTGCAACCGTTATATCAGGCCTGTCGCACGTCACAGGCATTACAAATAACCCTTTGGGCGTAGACGCAAGTTGTTTAAAATTCCAGAAACGCTGCGTTGGTCTCAGAGGTTCATCATTTCCAAAAATGCCTCCTCCCGCAAGCGGAGAATAGTCGGAAGTTAATTGCCATTGAAGAATGGTTAGCGGCTGGCAGATTGAAAGAAGCCTTATGTACAATTTAATTTCCTGCATAATGTAAGTTTGCTCTTCAAAAATGGCCGGATAGTTCCATGCGGCAGCGTCAATACTTCCTTCGCCAACAATTAGAGGAACATTTAATTGGTCTGCAGCAGCCTTCCATTTTTCAAGCGTTGGGAAATCCCAGCCTCTCCATGAATGAAAAGATATTGCACCAATAAAAGGTTTTGCACCAGGGTCATTTAATGCAGGATAAATGAACTGGTAACTCGTTGCATCAGAATTATCTCCTAAAAGCATTTTAGTGTGAAGCCCGTGAGATTTAAAATAAGCGCCCAATCCTTTAATCAATGCATCGTGTTGCGCAGGCGTTTGTCTTACATTAATACCGAGGTCAGATTCATTGAAAGAGAACAATCTTATTTCTACTCCGTAATTTTCTTTTAAATAAATAATATAATCAGTTATAGATTTATAGATCGCTTCCATTTTAGTTGAATCTAACGGATTACCCCAAACGCCATTTACAGGCCGCATATTTAAAGGACCCGATACAGCCCATTGAGGCGGAAACCAACCCGAAAGTATAACCGGAATGCCCATTTTGCCAAGCCGTGCAGCCATTTCCATAGATTGCTGAACGTGCGCATTTAGTGAACCGTTTTTTTCTGCAATAACAGGATCAACATTTTCGTCTGGTTGCCAAAACCTCCATGGAAATTCGACCCTACCCCACGCCACCCGCAAATTCTGAAGGCAATAATTTATAACTTGTGGATCTGCCTTAGGATTTTGCAATCGGAAATTACCACCGAAACCGTCAAACGGCCTTCCCGCTTTTGAAGGATCCAGTTTAAATGATATTGCTCTTTTATCAACTAATCCACTTGCAACAATGAGGATTTTTTTTTCAGATACTGTATCCGATTGCTGGTGTTTTTTAATTAAGGGAATATAGATCTCAGCAATGTTCTTATCATGTGCGTCTTTTCTAAAGATAATTTCGGTAGCGCTATCAAAAATAAATTGAAGTTCATTAGTTTTTGATTTAAACCTAACGCCGTTGGCAATAAACCTCGTGCCGGAGTCAAGTTCAACAAGATTTTTTCGCAACGCTCCAATGCCACTTTTTTGATCTATTATAGCAATCTTATAGTCAACTAACGGAAACGCAACAACGAAAAATATCTCATCCCTTTTTAAAAGCCGTTTTGATGAAACCTTGACATCGACATTGGCTGATCCATCTTTTTCTTCCCCGACTGTTTCAGTAAAGTTGATGCTATCAATTTTTGTTTCTATGATTTGCATATTACCAATACGCTTATAGTTTGGTCTTTGTCGCTCCCTGGCCGTGGACTTTATTTTTGACCAGCCATCTTCTACCACGCGCAGGCTGGATTCAAAACCAATTAATTGACCGCCATGGCGAATACCTGTGATGTTTCCCCATGGTTCAACCTCAGCCTGTGCCATTACCTTACCAGGGAATGCTGACAAACACAATATAATAACCAGACCTTTCAAACTTGCCTGAGAAAGGGCTTTAAAAAATTTTGGGAATTTTGACTTAGCCATTTGCTGGTACAATTTAAGCATTTCTAAAAATTAAAAAGTCGTTTCATAATTATTTCTTATAGTGAAATCAGGTCCCTGTTACCATTTGATATTTTTTTCTATAAAGTCAATAAGGCTCACCGCCATTTCGTTTTGTTCATGCACATTTGGATGACCTTTGGTATTTTTATATTTATAAAAATGAGTAAATATTTTAGGGTCATTCATTTGCTCAACCGCAGACTTTATATATCCTGGCCAGGGGGCACCTTCCTGAGTTGCGTCCATGCTGCCAAGCGTACAAATAATGTCAGCATTAGCATATTTATTTCTTATTGATTGAAGGAAATTTTTATAGGAGGCAATAATAAAACTATCGCCAGGCGCCTTATCTCCAAATCTATATTTGAATAGCTCATTGCCTGGCAATTTGATAATCCAGGAATCATTTTGAAATAAATTAATGACCACAACATCGGGTGTATAATTTTCGAAATTCCATTTTGATGTGGAATCAGTTGCATCTAACCGGTCATACATTTCCGGCATGATGAGTGGAAACCAGCTCACCATAATTCCAATACCACTTTTTGATATACAATAATATTGAGCGTCAAAATACCGCGCAGTAATTGCCGCGTAGGATAGATAATTGTTTTCATAATAACCATGAAAAGAATCGCCACTACTGCTATCTTCTATCGCGTAACCACATGTGATGGAATTTCCATAAAATTCTATCTTCCGTTTTTTGGGAGTCGGCGGATTTTCAAGATGAAATTTACCGGAAAATTTAAATCCATAAAACCACGTCTTGTTTTTGTCCCACTCTGTACGTTTAAATAATTGGACCGTATGCAAGCCATATGATAATCCTGAAGCCAAAATATAACTATGCTTTACGGTATCTGTATGAATTTTTGAAACAACTTTATAATCAACTATCACATTATAATAATTAGCGGTATCGCCATCTTTAAGAATTGCTGAAACACCATTTCCTTCAAACCTAATGTTCACTGAATTGCCCGGCCACGAAAATTCTGCAGCATCTGAGTCATATTTTACCCTTCCCTCATAATAAATGCTTTTGTTGTTAAAAGGGATAATCTTCTTTTGCGCATTTGCGCAGAAAAACAAACTAACTAATAAAGTAATTGTGGAAAGGAGACGGTAAATCATTTATCGGGTTTGTGTTTAATTTATTATTAATTTTTTCTTATTTGACGTGTTAAAGTAAACTAATAAATAGGATAATCGGCCAATTTTGACCCAACTCCCAGCTTGAAATTCCCGAAGAAAATTATCTCAAAAAAAAAGTAAAGCAATTCAGTAGCACCTTTTTGAACTTTACAAATCGAATTAATTATTCTTACAAAATACAGGCTCTAACTGTAAGGCATACCTGAAAATCACACCTGAAGAAAGCCGAAGCAAATAGAAGAATTTCCCAACAGTTACGCTAAATAATCCATGCTATTCCTTTACCACGGACATAATCATAGTCTTTCTAAAAAAGAATTTTTTTCGGTTTTTATTATAAAATCTATTAAATTAGTATGTTAATAATTTTTTTGATATACTAATCCAATTAAATTATGGCAGAGAAAACTGGCACCGTGGGGGCACTGAAAATAGTTTCCCCGAGACAAGAAAAAAAACCGGGAGAAGTAAAAGCTTCGCACAAAATTAGATCAGCAACCCCTCTAACATCTAAGAAAACCCTGGATCTCTTTACCTGCAAAGAAGATCTTGGAAATGAGCTGCGCGAAACAATAGATAAAAAATGGGAAGCTTGCTGGCCTGTTAGCAATCTCAGGCCACTTGCAGTACTCGATTTAATTTGTTATTTACTTTTCATAAAACTGCTTGAAGAGAATGAGTTAATAACGGCAAAGCCTAACCTAAAAATAAAAGGAGATCGAGCTAAGCCCGAAGACCAGCTTTGCTGGAGTGTCTTTAAAGATTTGGACGGGGCCGCATTGCATAATCTCTTTACAACAGAAAAAGGAATACCTGATCTCATAAATAATTATGGGCGCACTAATCTTCAATTTAGCAAATTCGTAA
>JBDTKB010000307.1:0-7777 GCA_039935555.1 Ginsengibacter sp.
CCACTAACGGAGCGGTAAGCGAGCAAACGGTAACCGAAATGCTTAACGGGTTATTAGCAAAACTAAAAACAGATTATGGCATTGCCGTTTCCGGTATCATGGGCCCCGGAGGTGGCACAGAAGATAAGCCGGTAGGTACTGTATGGATCGCTGTTGGAAATAAAAATAAGCATCAAACGCAAAAAATAAACCTGCGCTTTAACAGGGAAAGAAATATTGAGGTGACCAGTTTTATCGCCCTTAATTTTTTAAGAAAATTTATCCTGGCAAATTGAAAAAGGAAATCTAATTAACGTGAAAAGGCAGGTTCGTAAGGTTGGCTACCTTTATTGGGGTTGGGAATTATTTATTTAAATTAAAATTCATATTACCTTACATTAGAAAATTCTCCAGCATTCCAGGCTATTTTTTGCAACCCATTTTCTTTCTCATTTAAATTATTCAATGAATGAAAATACTTTTCCTCTTTTTTTTCCTTTTGATGATAAACGCGTCGCCGGCACAAAATAATACCACAAAGCGGGTTATTTCCGACACTGATATGGGACCAGATTATGATGATGTTGGCGCGATAACTTTATTGCATGCATTCGCGGATAGCGGTAAAATAAAAATACTGGCAACTATAGCCAGCACAAAATATGAAGGGGTTGCTGCGGTGCTAAATGTTTTGAACTCCTATTTTAAAAAACCAACCATCCCGATAGCCGTGCCGCGTGGGAATGCTTTAACACAAAAGGATTGGCAGCATTGGACAGATACGCTGATTGCAAATTACCCTCACGCGATCAATCATAATTCTGAGGTTCCGGATGCTGTGGAATTGTACCGAAAAATTTTATCAAAGCAGCCCGATAATAGCGTTACTGTTATCACCGTTGGGTTTCTTACTAATATTTCAAACCTTCTTCAATCCGCGCCGGATAAATATTCTCCTTTAAACGGAAGCGCCCTTGCGAGGAAAAAAATTAAACAACTTGTTTGCATGGCAGGCAAGTTTCCCGAAGGATATGAATTTAATGTAAAGGAAGATGCGGCTGCGTCAAAATATGTTTTTGAACATTGGCAAAAGCCACTATTATTTAGTGGTTTTGAAATAGGACAAAAAATAAAAAGCGGGCTTCCTTTGATCAATAACAACTCCATTCAAAACAGCCCCGTTAAAGATGTGTTTCGAATTTGCATTCCATTGGCTAAAGAAGACAGCATGGGCAGAATGAGTTGGGATGAGACTGCGGTATTAGTCGCAGTCGCAGGTTACAGGCCTTTTTATATGGTGCGCAAGGGCACCATAAAAGTAAAAGACGATGGGAAGAATGAATGGGACCCACAGGGCAATAAACAATTTTATTTAATAGAAAATAAGCCTCCGGCGGATGTTCAGCAACTGATTAATTCGCTAATAATGCATCAGCCGCATCTGCCTTAATTTTAAAAAAGCCCCAAGGCGATTTGAATGCACGGAAGAATTTTTATTTTGCCTTTACTAATATTGCATATATAACATACAGCCAACCCAATATGCCATGAATAATTGCCCATAATATAGACTTGTTCCTGCTCCAGGAAATGACTACTGCTATAATCGTTCCAAGCCCAATGCCAGGGCCTACATAAACCGGTTGCACATATCCTGAATTATAAGGAGAACTGTTGCACGCAATTAAAAATAAAGAAAAAAGAAAAAGCGGTGAAAGCAATTTTTTAACCATTATAATTTATTTTTCTTTTAAAAAGTAGTTTTCAAAGCTACAACATTTTTTTGCCTGTTATATAAAACACATCGTAACTAACGTAATCGCCTAACCGCAAATTTCATTCAGATAGTTTTCGTTTTATCGGAAATACATTTTCACTTTCTGCGCCAGCAATAAAAATATTTATACACGTAGGAATATTTTCTTTTTATACATTAAATACAAAAAGGCCCATTTAACTAATACCAGCAAACACGCCATAAAAACAATTCCGAAAGGATTTCCAACTAATTGCCCAACCCATTGAAAAAAACCATTGGTTGTATAATTCCAATTGATAAAATGGCCCGACATATAAATAAGAATAGAATTCATACCAATTACCTTAAAGAAAAACGCCCATTTTTGATGCCCCAAAACATCTATTATATAGTAAAAAAGCGCCAGCAATAATAAACTTATACCACCGACATTTAATACAAATGAGCTCGTCCATAAATTTTTATTAATAGGAAAATCCAGGTTCCATATTTGAGCCAGGATTATGAAAATAATACCGGCCAGTGCTAACCTCAAAATTTTCGTACTTTGCTTTAAGGCGCTGTTCTTTAATAATTTTCCAGCGAATATGCCAAGGAGTCCCGTGCCTATCGCAGTAATCGTAGAAATCAACCCTTCCGGATCATGAATTTTTAAATACAACCGGCCTGGCAAAATGAGGCGGTCAAGATAGGAAGCAAAATTTCCTTCCATGGTAAGATCACCTTTTGGGAAACCCGGTGCCGCATTAAACTTTAGCAATAGCCAATAACCTATCAGCAGTGCGCAAAACCAAATAATTTGGCTGACATTTTTTGCATACAAATAAATAATATTGGCGAACATATAAGCAAGCCCGATGCGGCCCAATACGCTTCCAAAACGGACATCAGCAAGAGGACGAATTTCCAAGCCGTTATTATAAATTATACCCAAAATCACGAGGATCAAACTCCTTTTTATAACGCGAAGTAAAACCTGTTGCCTGCTTTTGCCTTTTTCCAATTCCCGGCCAACAGAGTAGGGAGTGGCAACACCTGAAATAAAAAGGAACAACGGAAATATTAAATCATAAAAATGAAATCCATTCCAATCCGGGTGCGTAAATTGATTGGAGATGGTGCCCCAAAATGGCGAGCCGGTTGTTTTGGCGAGACTGTGAAAAATATCTTCGGCTCCCATGATCCAGAACATGTCGAAGCCGCGCAAGGCATCAAGAGAATATAGCCGACGGCTGTGAAAATCTTTTATTGGGTGTGTTACATCTTCAGAAAGAAGGCGCTCTGTTTCATCCGGCGTCATACCTTTTAATAATTAATATGAAAAAAATGATAAAATAAAAGTAGTTAATAAAATTGCTTTATATCAAAATTTTATCTCCCAATAAAATAAATTTACCACGCAATTAAAAAAAAATTTCTGCTGACTAATTTACTTTTAAATATAACTAACGTATACGCCTAAACGAGTATAAAAATCATCTTGGGGGAAAAGCTGACGATCTGTTTGAAAGGGAATTTTTCAAGTAAAATTTTTGTTACATACCCAAATAATGGTTTTAACCTTTTTACTTTTTTATAGAGGTATCTGTCATTTTTGTGCGAATTTCATGTTGGAGTCGGCTTAATTCATTTGTCAGAAAATAAAACTGCGTTAAAACATTTATTCAAATTAATCGTTCTTAATAATATGAAATCAAAGACGTAAATTCAATTCATCAATTCTAAACGCAAAAAACATGAAATCCCTATCCGAAACATGGTTTACAGAAGGCTATATTGATTTCGAATTAAAAAAATATACACTGCTTGCCTACCTCCAGCACGTCAATTCCTACTTCACCCAAAATAAGTTGTATCCACAATTAGCGGATATAATTTTTCACTATAATAACATCATCGCTTTTAGAGAAAACCGAAAATTTTTACAGGAGCATTTTCCAAAACAGCTTACAGAGATTAATTTAAAAAAGCTTCAGTTAGAATATGAAAGAATGATTGAGGATGATGAATTAATGTCGTCGCTTGAAGAGATCGTTCATTATTCAGCAAATAAAATAAAAACAGCAATACAAAACGGAACTGAAATTTATGAGTTTGTAGAAGCAAAATTAAGCATTGAGCCCGTAGGCCTCGTTCCGCTCGATACCACTGAAGGATATCTTTTGATAAGAGATGGGAATTTTAATTCTACGGTCGCTTATCAATACCAGCTCACCATTTTTGAAAAGCACGACGAGAAATACCGCGGCATAAAAACAAGTTTTATTCAGCAATGGAAAAGAACTATAAGCAACACCGTGGAAAATATAAAAGTAGAATTAATAAGAAACAGGCGTGAGTTTCCGAACCCCGCAGTTTATAATATTGAAACGTCGCTCGCCTACCCTATGGAGGAAACGTTGCTGCCAATTGCTAAAAGAACTTTTGTAAAATACATAAGCTCCTGATAATAATCAATTGATCTTAAAATTTAATGAGATTTAAAGAGGTAGATTTTCGATAGCAATGGTTCTAATCCGAAAAATTTTGCAGCTCACTTATTTTGGAATTTGTTTATGAAAACTGGCACTGCCTTTAGTTTGCAAATTATACAAAGTGCACTTTTAATTTCTCATAAATAGGAATGAGTTCTTCCGGAGATAATGTATTTTTCAATTCGCGAAAAGTCGTTATAAATTTTTGGATATTTTTCTTGTTTTCTCTTACATCAATCAATTCGTTTCCTCTTGATTCGCTTTGAATTTTCACAATTCCTTCCAGTATTTTCAATTTAATTTCTGCGTTCCAGGCAAACAATCCATTGTTGGTATAGGCGATAAATCCTATTTCATTTATGTTACCGAAAACCCATCCTAATAAATTTGATGTTTCAATTGCCAGGGCAAGATATTCAGCAGTTGTAAGGTTTTCAAGCGATAATTGTTCAATATGTTTTTGTGCAAGTTCCATTTCTTATAAACAATATATCAGTTAATTTTATTGTTGAAATTATAAAAAATATTCGTAAATAGATAATCTAGCGGCATAAACAAATTGATAAATAGCTAATGCAATAATGCTCAACACTTTAATTGCAAATTTGCTTTATCATTTAACCTGGTCCATGCCACATACGCTAAAAAGTAAAATAAGGTTCGGTTAAATGCGGTTTTCAAAGGCTTTCACTTAAAACAGGTTGCTAATTCATCGAATTAATAACCAGTTAACAAGAATATTAGATTTGGAAATTTGTCGAATTTCTTTTGAGATTATCTTCGTTTAATCAATTTTCCACGGTTTAGTGGTAGATAAATTCAAATTTAATGCCTTTCATTATCTCTCTCAGCTCAAGACGACTAATCTTTACTTAATAAAATTTATTTTTCAAATAGACAAATCCGCAATAATTTCTGCCACTAATAAATAACATGAACGCCCCAGCCGTATTTAAAAAAGCATTAAAGTTGATGGGCAACCACTTCGAAATAAGCGCCGTTTCCGATAACGAAGGCTTTGCAGGTGAATTTATTGATGCAGGTATAAAAGAAATTCAGCGGATTGAAAAATTACTCACAACTTTCAACGAGGAAAGCGAAACAAGTCTTATCAATAAATATGCTGGCTTATCACCGGTATCCGTTTCGAGGGAAACTTTTGACATCATTGAACGCTCCATTCGTATTTCACGGGTTACGCAAGGTTCATTCGACATCACTTACGGCTCAATAGATAAGAGGCTTTGGAATTTCGATATTAATATGAAGGAATTGCCGGATAAAGAAACTGCCAGGAAAATGGTGCGGCTTATAAACTACCGTAATATTATTCTTGATGATGAAAATTGCACTGTGTTTTTAAAAGAAAAGGGAATGCGCATTGGATTTGGCGGAATCGGCAAAGGGTACGCTGCAGAAAGAGCCCGGTACGTTATGAAGGCTGCTGGCGCTGGGAGCGGAATTGTAAATGCTTCTGGAGACCTTACCACGTGGGGCTTACAGCCGGGAGGTAAGCCGTGGACGATAGGAATTGCTAACCCCAATGCATCCAATGAATTATTTTCTTATTTAGATATAACGGATATGGCTATTGCTACTTCAGGAAATTATGAAAAGTTCGTGGTAATTAATGGAAAGAAATATTCGCACACTATTGATCCAAGAACCGGCTTGCCTGTATCTGGCATAAAAAGTGTGACGATCATTACATTGAACGCTGAAATTGCAGATGCAATGGCAACCCCGGTAATGATTATGGGCATTAAAGCAGGAATGGATCTTATCAACCAAATGAAAGATATTGAAGCGATCGTCATTGATGATAATAATACCGTTTATTCCTCTAAAAATATAAGATTCTCTTAAAAATAAAATATGAAAAAGCAACCTTTAAAAAAATTATTGATTGTACCACTGGCTGCAATTTTGATAGCGTCGTGCTCACCGGTAAAGGAATACCAGAAAAGCAGGATTAATGATTCTGAAATGATATTAGGGAACCGCAAGGTTGAAAAAAATGAACTCAATTTTCAATCTTACCGCGAAGGCGCTTCAGGCGCTAACGGAGGAAAAACCGGAGGTGGTTGCGGTTGTAATTAAAACTTTTTAACCAGTTAATTTTTATGAAAAAAATTTGCTTAACTCTTGTTGGTATTTATTTGATGCTGTTGCAAACTTATGCGCAATCTTTTACCAAAGATTCATCCTCTTACAAATCAAAGCCACTTAAAATAGAGGAGATAAACTTAGTTTCCAGTTATTACTCGCAGGATGGAAATCATTCGCCGGTTACCGGCGGCATTGGCACCGAGCATGTAATTGATTTTGCAAACGGACTTGATGTAAACTGGGTAGGATGGGATAAAAATCAAAGGAAGCATTCTCTCACGGCCAGCCTCGGCTTCGATCATCACTCGTCTGCTTCCGCAGCCTTCGTAAATAAATCAGGGGCATCAAAAACAGGTGGCACGCGCCTCTACCCTGCCATTGATTGGAAGGTTGAAAACGAAAAAAAAGGCACAGGATTTAATTTGGGAGCTTATTATTCAACTGAATACAATTATAAGTCTTTTGGGCTGGATGCAGGATTTACAAAAAAAAATAAACACAACGGAGAATTTGATGTAAAACTTACCGGCTATTTCGATAAAGTTAAGCAAATACTGCCTTCTGAATTGATTCCCGTTGACACTGTTGTCACTCCTTCCGGAACTACGTATATTACTACTGCCAGCGGAAAGGTAGTTCCTCTTAATTCCAGCGGAGGTATTAAAAGTGGAAATCGCGGTCCCATTCCTTCTTTGCCTCGTACAACGCTTACAAGTTCGTTCTCATTTTCCAAGGTGATCAATACAAGATTAACGGCCATGGTTTTATTTGATCTCGTTTATCAAAAGGGAGATCTTGGTTTGCCTTTTCACCGGGTTTATTGGAATGATGGAACGGTACATGAAGAAAATTTGCCCTCGGAAAGATTTAAGTTGCCTATAGGTTTCAGGCTAAATTATTTCATTGGAGATAAAATCATACTCCGTTCCTATTACCGGTATTACGTGGATAGTTGGGGCCTGCAGGCACATACCGCAAGCCTTGAAGTACCGATTAAAATCACACCTTTCTTTTCGGTATCTCCTTTTTACAGATACTACGCTCAAACAGCTGTAAAATATTTTGCGCCTTATGCGGAACATACTTCGGCTGATCAATATTATACCAGCAATTATGGGCTATCAAAATTCGCCAGTAATTTCATTGGCGCAGGCATTAGGTTAGCACCACCCAAAGGCGTTATGGGAATGAAAAATTTTACAGCGCTTGAAATTCGCTACGGCCACTATGCCCAAAATATTGATCTTAATTCTAATGTAATATCATTAAATCTTAAATTCAAATAATACATACTTAGTATAGTAGTATAGGAACCTTAGGTTCCGCGGCATTTTTGCCCATGCAGTCAAAATTCACCTTTTGTCAAAGGGTAATAATGAAATATGATTTTTTTAATAATATTATTTTAGATCAACCCAAATTTGATCTTAAATAAAAAAAAATAAAAAGTTTTATA
>JBDTKB010000308.1:0-12712 GCA_039935555.1 Ginsengibacter sp.
CTTGCGCAATTACTTCACCATAGTTTGGAAAATTCTATAAATGCAACTGTTTGGAAAAGTTCCCTCATTATAGCTTTCGCATGTAACCTCTTGAATAACCTTCCGGCGGCGCTCATAGCAGGAAATATTTTTCAAGTGAGCCACGTGCCCGAGATAATAAAAAGCGCTGTTTTAATAGGTATAAATCTGGGGCCAAACCTTTCTGTGACAGGTTCTCTTGCCACCATCCTTTGGCTGGTTGCTTTGCGGCGGGATGGTATTAAGGTAAGTGCCTGGAGCTTTTTAAAACCCGGAATTTTAATCATGGTTGTTGCGCTGATCTTTACGATTGCATCTTTATTGTTGTAATCTTATAGTGCGAAAAAATGATGGAGATAAAAGATCAGTAGGCAATCATTAATCTAATGATAAAAAGTTTCACTAAAAATAAAATTATTCCCATTCCAACACTGCCTCCAATTACTCCCGCGACTGCATCAAAAATATCATAATGGCCTTTTTTAGTGATAAGGGAAAATAATTCGAAGCCATAACTTATTGAAATTACCAAAATGAAACTTACTATAATACTTGTAAGGAAGTGTTGCGGCATCACATAAAAAGTGAGCATTTGTAAGATTGCTCCCATTAGAATACCAACATAAAAATGTTTCCATTTATCGCGGGCAATTTTCATAAACACATAAAATTTTGGTTATGATCTAACGTGGAGATCAAAATAAAATTATAAAAAAATTCAGTACCTTTTTAAAGTTAAATTCCTTAGAAAGAATCGGAAGCAATTAAATTGAGATTGTTGAATATGCTGTTGGTATTGCCTAATTAATTTTAAGGATAATCAATAGTATCTTACTCTATCTTTAAAGAATACTTTCTAAAAAAAACAATTATTTTATGAAAATAGCGACATACAATGTGAATGGTGTAAACGGGCGTTTGCCAATATTACTTAGGTGGCTAAAGGAAACTTCACCGGATATTGTTTGCCTGCAGGAATTGAAGGCGCCTCAAGAAAAATTTCCCCTGCAAGCAATTGAGGAAGCCGGTTATGAAGCGCTTTGGCATGGCCAAAAAAGCTGGAACGGCGTTGCCATTCTTTCCAAAATAGGCACGCCTAAAGAAATCAGGCGGGCACTTCCCGGCGATCAGGATGATGGGCATAGCAGATACCTGGAAGCTGTTGTAAATGGCCTTACAGTAGGCTGCCTTTATCTGCCAAATGGCAATCCAACACCTGGGCCTAAATTCGATTATAAACTCCGCTGGTTTCAACGACTAACGGATCATGCTGCTGATCTTCTCGCTTCAGGCTCTCCCGTAATTCTCACGGGCGACTATAATGTAATGCCAACCGAACTGGATGTGTACAAACCGGAGCGCTGGGTGAACGATGCCTTGTTCAGGCCGGAAGTGCGGGAAGCTTTCAAAACGCTTGTCTCACAGGGATGGACAGACGCAATAAGAAAATTATATCCTGGTGAAGTTATTTATACTTTTTTCGATTATTTCCGAAACGCTTACGGCCGCAATGCCGGCTTGCGAATTGATCATTTTTTGCTTAGCCCGGAATTGGCGAAACATCTCACAGGCGGTGGCGTAAATCTGGACGTTCGTGGTTGGGAAAAGACAAGTGACCATGCGCCGGTATGGATTGAGCTTTCAAAAATCAAATGAGGATGAATTTAAGTTTTACCACAAACTTTTTCAACTATTATAGCTTCTATAATCATGTTCTTATTTTTTTTGACCACTACCTTATTTATAAAAGGCATAATGATAGTTTATTAATACTTTCGCAAAAATAAAAATCAGATAAAATGAGTGATACAAAATTTACAACAGGTGAAATACAAACTAAAAAAGGTGTTTTAAAATTTGAGTTATATGATGACGATGCTCCGGGAACTGTGGCAAATTTCAAGAAGCTGGTATCTTCCGGTTATTATGATGGATTAACCTTCCATCGCGTAATTCCAAGTTTTATGATTCAGGGAGGTTGCCCGGACGGTACCGGTGCCGGTGGCCCTGGCTATACAATTAAGTGCGAGACAAAAGGTTCTAGGCAGCAGCACGATAAAGGTGTAATGTCAATGGCTCACAGGGGCCCTGATACAGGCGGCTCCCAATTTTTTATTTGCCACAATCGCTCAAATACCAAGCACCTTGATGGCGTGCACACCTGCTTTGGAAAAATAACAGAAGGCCTGGATCTTGTTGACGAAATCCGTGGTGGAGATGTAATGGAAAAGGTTATTCTAACCTGATCCGTGCCTGGCATCCCTGTATATTTATTGCTCGTTGGTCTTCAATATGAAGATAGTATCAAGCTTAAATTAACGGGAAAGCATACACGCAAATTAGAAATAACTGCCGTAAATTACCTCGCTTCAATATGCATAATTTCTAGACTAAAGTATGAAGCATATAAATAATCGTGGTGACAGTTATCACTGCAAGAAGGATTAGCAGGACGTCGGGATATTCTTGAATTTTTTTTATCAGGGACAAAATTGGATTTTTATAATCCTAAACTATAGAAAATTAGAGTATAAAGCAAGTAACATGCTTTTTAAGGAAATGGTTAGGGTATTTCAATATGAACTTATCATTGTAAAAAGAATTTAAATTAATGCACCAGAAGGATAACATTGAGCGCTGGGTTAATATTGTAAAATTGTTATCTTCATTCAAACAAATTCAATAAAGTTTTATGAAAAAATACGTTTGCATTGTAATGAGTATTGCGCTTGCCTGTTCGTCTTTTGTTTCCTTTTGCCAGGCTGGTGCTCCTACTATTAAAGCAGGAAAAGATATCGCTCTCGTTTCTACCGAAAGCGGAAAAGTAAAAGGATACACCCATAATGGAATTTTTATTTACAAAGGAATTCCTTATGCCCATGCAGAAAGATTTATGCCACCCTTAAAGCCAACGCCATGGACAAATACGCGCAGTTCTATGACTTACGGCCCGGTGTGTCCGATTGACGCAACAACTACTACCAATGATGAATTTGAATTTCCCTTTCAGCATGATCTTGGCTATAACAATGAGGACTGCCTTAGCCTGAATATATGGACGCAAAAAATAAATGACGCGAAAAAAAGACCGGTTATGGTCTGGCTTCATGGTGGTGGCTTTACCGCGGGTTCCTCAATTGAATTACCAAGTTATGATGGTGAAAATCTTGCTAGAAAAGGAGACGTTGTGGTGGTAAGTGTAAACCATCGCTTGAACGTGTTGGGCTTTTTAGATTTGAGCGCTTATGGCGACAAATATAAATCTTCTTCAAACGCAGGCCTGCTTGATCTCGTGGCAGCTCTTCAATGGGTTCATGAAAATATAGCGCAGTTTGGCGGCGATCCAAATAACGTAACCATCTTTGGGCAATCCGGTGGTGGTGGAAAAGTAACCTGCATGTTAAGTGCTCCTTCCGCTAAAGGCCTTTTTCAAAAAGCTATTATTGAAAGTGGCAGCTATGTGAATGAATTTATGGATCCAACTACTTCTAAAAGAATAAGTGCTGCATTATTGGAGGAGTTAAAAATTGATCCTTCCCAAGCCGATTCACTGCAAAAAATACCTTATAATGTTTTGAACGCAGCTGGAAGAAAGGCTTTGCAAAAAGTACAAAAAGAATTGGCGGCTGAGGGCAAACCGGTGCAAGGTTTTGGCCTGGGTTGGGGACCTGTATTGGATGGCACTTTTTTGCCTTATCAGCCCACATCTGCTGAGGCCGCAGCCCTCGGTAAAAATGTTCCATTGCTGGTAGGTTCTACCAAAAATGAGTTCACTCCTTTCAACCCTTCAACAAGAGGAATTACCATGGAGCAGGCACGCGAAATCTTAAAGAAGAAATATGATACGAAAACGGACGACTACATGGCTGCCATTAAAACTGCCTACCCGAATACGGTAAAACCTTCCGATTACACTGACATCGATTTTATGATGCGCCCAGGTGTTATTCGCCAGGCAAACATGAAAGCCCGGCAAAAGGCAGCGCCGGTTTATGTTTATTTATTCACCTGGCAATCGCCCGTAAATGGTGGCATTTATAAAGCAATGCATTGCATGGATATCGCGTTTGAATTTAATAACATTGAGCGTTGCCAGGAAATGACTGGTGGAGGAAAAGAAGCCTATGGCCTTGCTAACAAAATGAGCCAGGCCTGGATCAACTTCGCTACCACCGGAAATCCCAACGCTAAAGGGCTTCCTAATTGGCCAGCCTATACTGAAAGCAACGGATCTACTATGATCTTTGATGTGAAATGTGAAGCAAGGCAACATCCGGATGAAGCCTTATTAAAATTTGCTATGGCGCGTTAAATTCCTGATTTCTTTCCCTTTGATGTAAAGCATTAATGAAGTTTTAATAACGATGATAAGTATTGCGCCAAAAGCAATACTTTTTTTACGTAAAAAATTTGCCATATGAAAAGCAAATAAAAACATAATAAATCAAAGAGTTTGAAGTTATTATCAATGAAAAATATGGTTAGATTAAAACGAAAATTTAATATGAACAGGTTGTTATTTCAAAGTAAAAATAAAATTGTCCTTTTATTTTTATTCGCGCTAATAAATTGCCATTGTCATAAACAAAATTCTCCGGTGATTGATGTTAGTTCTGTTTCTGCAACTGATGTTGTAGGTAATTTGGTTGGTTCCATAGATAAAACCGATTGGACAAAAGATAGTAATTGGACACCTTCTGAAAATAATTTATTTGAGCAACCCGGCGCGGATCAGCTTACAAATACGCAAACATCAACGGTTTCAGTTGGTCCGGCTTTTCCAAATCCGTTTGGTTCCACATTCATGTTTAATTTTCAATCGTCTGGAGTTACGTTACTTCAATTAGTTATTACTGATAAGTTTCTTTCAGTTAAAGAAAGGCACTATTATCTCAGCAAAACCGGCACTAACTTTCTTCAGCTAAAGCTTGATGAAACAAAATATGCCAACAACAATAATTACCGGGTTTATTACAGTTTTTATAGCCTTGCCGACGGAGTATATTTTAAAGGCCATGGCGATATTAAAATAAGCAGATAACACTCATTGATTCAGCTTTATCAGCCGTTCAAATTTCGAATAGTCTACACCGATAGTTAATTATTAAATTTAAGCGCAAGTGTAATAATATCTGAATGCAGTCCATCGGTGCGGTTATAGTGGCTATATCTAACTTCCAGGCTGTTCACTTTTTTTAAACCAAAAACACCATGTGGTGGTGCCGTTCTAATGCCTGCACCTTCAAAGCTGCTGTTGAATTTTGAAAGATCATCGTCTGTTGTATAAAACGCTTCCGAAACGCTATGAATTAAATAAGGAGCAAAGTATCGTACTCCATTTTGAGAATAAAATCGGTAAAAAGGACTTACAGAAGTGAAGGGCGTAATTTTTACCGGTATCTCAATATTAATTGTATGCGCCGTAAGTCCCCAATCATCCTTATAAAATCTGTAATAGGTTCGAATGATCACTTTATCGCCAAGAAAATAGTTTGCTCTTATACCAATGGGAATTTTAAATCTTGAAGAAGGAAGTTTTTCATTTGATTCCGTGCCGTTCGTAAAATATATCCGGTGAAACGGCGTGCTTAAATACCCGCTTTGATAAATTAGATCAAGCAAAAGTGCGATATCAAATCGTTTATTAATAGTTTGGGATAAGCTAAAAGAACTACTGTAAGAATTTCGCGAGGCCGAAGGATAATTTTTTTCACGTCTTCCTTGCTGATTACCCGTTCGTAATTCAACGGGCAATATCACTTTTAAATTATCAAGATAGGCCAGCACTTTTACATTGAAGTCACGGTTTTTATCTTTCGAAGTTTTTGTAAATCCAATTCCGGCGCCAAAAGACTGGTAATCGAATTCGTGAGAAAAAGATCCAATAAAATCAATGCTATTCCCTTTTTTTTCATTGGTGATACTGTAAGAAAGGCTGGGGTAGATTCTTGTATCTGCATGGGAAGCAGAAGATATTGTTGTCGGGTCAATTTTGTCAGAAGATGCCGATGTATAATGATCTACGCCGAGCTCAAAAACTACATCATGCTTTAAATTCCGTTTATCGTATTTATTAAACTTTACGTCGATTGTAGTTGCGATGTCAGTAAGTTTTTCTGTTCCAATGCCGCCAGTTACCGGCGAGTGGTCGCCGTTTTGGTGGTAATAACCGGTGACGAAATTAATTTCCGACGGTGTTAATTTTTTTGTTTTATAAACACTTGAATCGAGTGTAGATTGTGAAAATGAACTCAATATTCCTACATACAATGCTATTGCCGACAAAGTTAATTTTCTCATGTAAAAAATTGAAAGATTGTGTTTTTACAAATTAGCATGCGCTTAGTTCTTTTAATCTACTTGCGTGAAGTTTCAGGCTATTTCTTAATAAAGTTTGAAATAAAATTGCTTTTCATGCATAACAAAACCTCCTTCCTAATCGGGCGCAATTATTAAAAAGGTTAACTAAATATTTACGAACAATATGTAAATATAATGGTTGTTAAAAGCAGAGAAAAATATGTTGCAATATTGAATCTGTTTTGGTTGAGAATTTTTGGAGTTGGATAGAAGAATTAAACCAATAAATTTAAACTATACGAAATCGTCCTCAGAGGTAATAATTCAAATTGGGACTTATAACTTGTTTATAAATTATGTTGTTAATTATTTATTCAATCCTTGTTCTTTTTTATTGGAGTTTGCTTACGCTTTACCTGCTTATTAATGGCCATAAAATAAATTACCTGTCATCAGTTGAATCTTTTATAAATATTCCAGAACGTTCCGTTGTTATAATTATTCCTGTAAGAAATGAAGAATACGGATTAAAAAATGCATTGACAAGTGTTTGCAATCTTGATTACAGTAATTATAAAATTTTGGTAATAAACGATAGGTCTACAGACAACACAGGCATTATACTTTCTGAAATGCAGGTGCAGTATAAAAATCTTTCAGTCATAAACATCGAAACACTTCCTCCCGGATGGCTGGGTAAAAACTTCGCTTTATATATCGGCAGCAAATCTTCTGATGAAGATTATATTCTCTTTACCGACGCAGATGTTGCCTATGAAAAAGATGTTTTAAAAAAAGCCATGCATTATTGTGTAAAAAATGATCTTGACCATTTGACTATTTTGCCAGGAATGATTTCCTCTTCATTATGGCTAAACAGCGTTATAATGACGTTTGTAATCATGCTTACCGCGGTACAACGTCCGTGGTTGGCAAGAATAAAAAAGTCTAAAGCTTCTATGGGTGTTGGCGCTTTTAACCTGGTGAAGAGGTCAACTTATTTGCGTGCAGGAACACACAAAGCCATAGCCATGAGGCCTGACGACGACCTGCGGTTGGCAGCTCTGCTTAAATCGGCGGGTGGCAAAGCAGACGTACTTTATGGCAAAGGAAAAATAAAAGTAGAATGGTATTCTAATGTAAAGGAATTTATAAACGGGTTGATGAAAAATATTTTTTCGGGCTTTAAGTACAATGTTTTTTTAGCCGCCGGCGGAGCTATTGGCACCTTGCTTTTTTTTGTTCTTCCTCCTCCTGTAATATTAATTTTTGGGAATAATACTGAAAGGATTTTAGCAGTTTGTATGTCACTTTTCCAGTTGATTCTTTATGGAAATATGCCGGGCTCCAACGGAAAATGGTGGTATGGCTTTTTGGGTTTATATGGTGGCTTGATAATCACTTATGTTATCGTAAAGGCAACATTCACAAATTTGCGTAACGGTGGTATTTATTGGAGAGATACATTTTATTCCCTTGCAGAATTAAAGCGGAACAAGTAAGAGCATAAAAAACAATCAAGTGATTTAAAGCGTGCATCTTTCAGTTTATAATACAAGCCTCGAAGATGATTTGTATTAAAAAGTAATATGCTTTATCCCCCTGTTTCCTGATAAAAGATTTTTTTACCGAAAGCTTTTCTTCAGTGCCAGCAACTTTGCCTGGAAATCATCCAGTGGTTCGCGCGTTTTTATGACAGGCTTTTGTTGCCTCATTTCAGGTTTCCTATTCTTAATATCTGGTGTTGCATCTTTCATCGAAAGTGCAATTCTTTTTCTCGGTATGTCAACTTCAGTTACGGTCACCATAACTTTTTGACCAAGTTTAACAACTTCATTCGGGTCAGTTATAAAGCGGTTGCTCAATTGAGAAATATGTACGAGGCCATCTTGCTTTACGCCCACATCTACAAAGGCGCCGAAATTAGTAATATTGGTGACGATGCCGGGAATCTTAATACCAGGTTTCAAATCTTCCATCGTACTAACGCCCTCGGCAAAACGAAATTCTTCAATGCCGGAACGAGGGTCGCGGCTTGGTTTCTCAAGTTCCTTTAAAATATCTTCAATTGTAAACTGCCCGATAGTTTCAGTTACAAAATCCTTTGCTTTAATTGTTTTCCGTATTGCAGCATTTTTTATTAAATCAGCAACGCTGCTATTTACTTTCGCTGCCATCGCCTCTACCACATGATAGCTTTCAGGATGAACGGCCGAATTGTCCAGGGGATTATTTGCATTATTTACGCGCAGGAAACCAGCACTTTGTTCATAAGCTTTCGGTCCAAGCATGGCCACTTTTTTCAACTCTTCACGGCTTTTAAAACCGCCGTTCTTTGTGCGGTATTCAACTACATTTTTTGCGACCGTTGCGCTAAGGCCCGAAACATAAGTTAGTAAATGTTTGCTTGCAGTGTTTAGATCTACACCAACAAAATTCACGCAACTTTCTACCACCTGGTCCAGGGCTTCCTTAAGCCGCGTTTGGTTTACGTCATGTTGGTATTGGCCTACACCAATACTTTTAGCGTCAATTTTTACCAACTCACTAAGGGGATCCAGTAACCTACGCCCAATACTAATTGCACCGCGAATCGTAATATCTTCATCAGGAAATTCTTCTCTCGCCACCTCGCTCGCTGAATAAATAGAGGCGCCACTTTCGTTCACCATAAAAACAGGGACTGGTTTTCCAAAATCAATACTGCGAACAAGTGACTCTGTTTCCTTACCCGCTGTTCCATTTCCATATCCTATGGCTTCAATATTGTATTTCGCCACCAATTCTTTAATCGTTTGTACTGCAACGTTCCAGTCGTTCTGTGGCGCGTGGGGGAAAATAGTATTGTACTTTAAAAACTCACCATGTTCATCAAGGCAAACAACTTTACATCCTGTACGAAAGCCGGGATCAATTGCCATAATACGCTTGTGGCCTAACGGTGCGGCTAACAGCAACTGCCTGAGATTCTCTGCAAACACGCGAATCGCTTCTTCATCTGCCTTTGTTTTAGCTGACATTCTAAATTCTGTTTCAATAGAAGGTTTCAGCAACCGGTTAAAGGAATCTTCAATAGCCGTTGCCACTTGTTGCGAAGCGGAATTATATGCAGTTATGAATTTTCGTTTCAGTTCTTCTACAGCTTTTTCTTTTTCGATATTAATATCCATAATAAGAAAACCTTCTTTCTCGCCGCGGCGTATGGCCAAAATTCGGTGGGACGGGTTTTGTACTAACGGTTCAGTATATTCGAAATAATCACGGTACTTTTGGGCGCCCGTTTCGTCCTTTTTACTGGTTATTACTCTTGAGCTTATTTCTCCTTCTTTAGTAAAAAGATGGCGAATAAGATTACGGGCCTGTTCATTCTCTGCAATCCATTCAGCTATAATATCCCGCGCTCCCTGTAGCGCTTCAAGGCTATCTTTTACCTGTTCATTTAAATATTTACCGGCTTCATCTTCTATGTTGACATTCTGTTGCGTAAAAATCAGGGAAGCTAAAGGCTCCAAGCCTTTTTCAATTGCCTGTGAAGCTCTTGTCTTACGTTTCGGTTTATAGGGAAGATAAATGTCTTCAAGTCCGGTTGCATTTACGCAATCTTCAATTCGTTTTTTCAACTCCGGGGTAAGTTTCCCGGCTTCTTCAATAGTTTTTAGAACGGTTTCTTTTCTTTTCTCTAACTCATTAAAATATTTAACCCGGTCAATTACCTTTCCAATTACTACTTCATCAAGATTGCCAGTTGCTTCCTTTCGGTAGCGGGCAATAAACGGGATGGTCGCTCCTTCGGTGTGCAAATCATAAATATTTTTTACTTGTTTCAGCGAAATATTTAATTCCGAGGATATATTCTGGGCGTATTTCGGCTCCATAGGTTTATTTTGTTTGGGCGGCAAATGTAATGAAATGGAGTACGAGGCTGAAAACTTTTTATATACATCGTTAAAATAAAAACCGCACTTATTACAAAAATTTAAAAAGTATTATTAATTTCAATACCTCAAATTTAAAATTGTAAGCCATGACAACAAAAGAAGTAGCAGACAGGCTGGTAGCGCTTTGCCGGCAAGGCAAAATTGAAGACACTCAAAAGGAATTATTTGCTGATGATGCCGTAAGCATAGAAGCAAATGACATGATGGGGCCAAGAGAAACAAATGGTAAGGATGCCATAAAAAAGAAAGGTGAGGTTTTTAATTCCATGCTTGAAAATTTTTATGGCGCTACTATTTCCAACCCTGTTGTAGCCGGAAATTATTTTTCAATAGCATGGGACATGGACGCGCAAATGAAGGGCCAGGAAAGGATGATGATGAGCGAAATTTGTGTTTATAAAGTGAAAGACGGTAAAATAATTTCCGAACAGTTCATCTATTAATACCTGGTTTTTTTTGCCTTACATTATTACAAAGAAATTTGCAGTGAATGGATATTTTTTTGCTGGTAAATTTTTGAAATAAATTGTTTGCCATTTATCAATACTATGTTTTTTTATTTTTCCTGCTTATTATCTGAAATATCTTTTCTATAGCTGCTATTACTTTTTGCACCAACGCTGGTTGCCACACCACTAAAAATGATCTTGTTCATGTAATTAAAAAATGACCGGTCTTTCAATCTTTTGAAATATATAAGCCCAGTTCTTGACCTGTTATTATCTCTTATAAAGAAAAAATTCACGAAGTCGCTTGCGCGTTTTCTTAAGAATCCCGGTTTTTCAAGGCCGCCATTTTTTATTAAATTAATATGCAGATTGTTGTAATAAAATTTCATCTCGCCCTCCGCGGTATTGTCATTACCTGTTGCATACATGTCAAATTTATCAATGTGGCCAGCAATAAACTTAACGTTGGAAAGTGGCTCCAGCAGCGGATTTAAAAAGAGCACCGATGTCGGTTCTATTTTAAGGCCCATTTTAAATCCATATAAAGGGCTTGAATAAGATTCATTTAATTTTAGCTCAAAAGGAGCATTGTTTTGTAACAAGCCCTTAAAATTTAACGATAAAGAATCTTGCTGCTGAATAGCCCGGTTGCTTATGTTTGCAATTGATCCGTTTATATGAGTAAGATATAAATTCCCTTCCAGCCTGTTCTTCTCATTTCTTTCTGTATAACTTACTTTGCCGTCGTCAATATC
Organism: Ginsengibacter sp.; assembly: GCA_039935555.1. Lineage (GTDB taxonomy): Bacteria > Bacteroidota > Bacteroidia > Chitinophagales > Chitinophagaceae > Ginsengibacter. The sequence continues at coordinate 11,461 of JBDTKB010000308.1, forward strand.
AATTTGGCTGATTGAAACAGGGACAGAAATAGTTTTAATCTTTTCAGTAAATAGCGGCTTTTTTATGCCTTCCTGAAATGGCGGAAGCTTATCCCGGTAAATAGTTATCAATGGCCTGAGAAAGTTGGCTCTTTTTATAATGACTGAATGTCCATTAAAATATTTATTCAAATCAAAGCCCAATAGTTTTACGTTAGCGGAGTTAAAATTAAAATAATCAACCTGGTATTTGTGTGATGAAATAAATGAATCCCGCAGCATCGACGGACGATAGCTTATTGATGCAAGTGATAGTTCCAGCGCACCCGCATCATAGCTTACATTACCCAATTGCCATATAGAATTTTTTGTTGAAAATTTTGCCTCTGAAGTACTGATGATCCCGTTCCGTGACGCTCCTAATAATTGTTCCGGTTTCGTTATTGAACCTGACGAAAGTGAAATATTATTAATGTTGATATCTTTTAAAAAAAGTTTGTTTTGTTTTATATCAAAAGTAAAACCGTTGGAATTTTTGACATCTAATTTGTTCAACATTGCAGTCCATTTAGTAACATCTTCCGCTTTCGATATGATTATTTTGGAAAGCTTTAGATCAACGCCTTCATCTGCGCTGTAAATCCTTTCAATACCCGATAATTGAACTTTGCGGGTTTTAATATTTAAAGTAGCTAACTTTATTTCAGCCGGTAAAACTACAATGTCATCTGCTTCTATTTCACTGCCTTTTGAATAAGGAATTGACAAGGTTTTTTGCTGTTCTTTTTGACCGAATGCTAAATCAATTTGCGGTTCCCGCATCGTGAGATGGTCAATTTTTAACGCTCTTGCAACTGTGGTATCGGCCTTTTTCAACAGGACATTATTTTGACTTTTATATTTAATTTTTGGCGAGGTTAATAAAATATTTTTAAGATTAATTCCTTTAGATGCCATCTGGTTTATTGATCCATTGGACAATTGAACAGAAGGAATATCCATAACTAACGTTCCCGTGTAGCTGCTTTTTTCAATGTGTATATTTTCAAGCCGCTGAGCATTGTCCGACAATGCAAAATTGTCGCCGGTAATCTTTGTAGTAGCATTTGAAAAGGTTATTCCCTTTCCATTTAAATTAAAATTGTTAATCTCAATTGGCTTGTCTGCCGGCTTTTGAAGTGATTCAATTTGAAGGTTTGTTACGTTGGCTGTAAACTGGAGGCTTTTATTTATAAAACTAAAATGAGTATTTTTTCCTGATATATTATTAAAT
>JBDTKB010000309.1:0-10678 GCA_039935555.1 Ginsengibacter sp.
TGAAATGCCATTATTTGATCAGGCCATGATGAATTTTTGAAATTTTCTGAAGCCTGGTTAAATGCGTTGATATCAATTTCTACGGCATCAATTTGAGCCGAAGTCTTTTGAGCAACCATTAAACTTAGCAGCCCGGTTCCCGTTCCAATATCTAAAATATTTTTAGGAAGCAAACCTCCTTTTCCTATTTTATCAGCCACCCACGCTCCAAATAAGCACGAGTCTGTGCAGACCTTAAGGGCACATTTTTCCTGGTGTACAACAAATTCTTTAAATTGAAAATAGGAGTTGGGCAATTGAATAATTTATCTCGGTTTAAAAAGTTTTGCTTAAATTTTTCCTTTACAAAGGCAACAGCAAAATGCGTGGGTTGAAAAATATAAATCAGTAAACAGATCGTGCTGATGGCACTACTGATAAGTCGTCGAAAATTCCCGCTAAATATTTGTAATAGCCTGTTATCGCAATCATCGCTGCATTATCGGTACAATATTCAAATGGAGGAATAAATGTTTTCCACCCTTCTTTAATTCCAAGCTCTTTAAACGAATTGCGGAGCCCGCTGTTGGCGCTTACTCCACCCGCTATGCATATATTCTTAATGCCCGTGTCATGAGCAGCCATTTTTAATTTATTTAATAAAATAGAAACAATACGCGATTGAACAGATGCGCATATATCGGCAATATTTTCATTTACAAAGTTTTCATTTTTTAATTTTTCGCCTCTTACGAAATACAAAATAGCTGTTTTCAATCCGCTAAAACTAAAATTTAATCCATCGATTTTAGGTTCCGGAAATTTATATTTATCGGCGTTTCCATTTTTTGCATATTTGTCAATTAATGGTCCGCCTGGGTAAGGAAGGCCTAAAATTTTTGCTGATTTATCAAACGCTTCACCTGCTGCATCATCTAGTGTTTGCCCAATTACTTTCATCTTTAAATAATCTTCGCAAAGCACAATTTGTGTATGCCCGCCACTAACGGTGAGGCATAAAAACGGAAAGGCGGGTACATTGTTAGGCGGAGGGCCTGATTGTATTAAGTTTGCTAACACATGCGCTTGCATATGATGTACAGAAATCAAAGGTTTGTTACAGGCAAGCGCCAATGATTTTGCAAACTCAGTTCCTACCAGCAAGGCGCCAATTAACCCGGGTGCTTGCGTAAAAGCGAAGGCATCAATTTCGTCGAGCAAAACATTAGCTTCCTTTAAAGCCTGGTCAACAACAGGAACTATTGCCTGCAAATGAGCCCTGGAAGCTAACTCAGGAACAACGCCACCGTATTGCTCATGTATTTTTTGACTGGCAATAATATTACTTAAAATTATACCGTCCCTGCAAACGGCCGCAGCAGTTTCATCGCATGAAGATTCTATAGCAAGAATTTGAGGCATAAAAAATAAAAATTATTTAGAGCGGATAGCTACCACCGGATCTAGCCGGGAAGCCGTGTATGCAGGAATAATTCCTGCCAGGATGCCAATGACAATGCAAATTGAAATGGCAAGGCTAAGAATACCCACTGAAATGAAAACAGGAAAATTAAATAAATTAGTGAGTACAATCGTCAAAAGATAAACAAGAAGTAAACCCATTAAGCCGCCCATTATACAAATGATGGCGGCTTCCAGTAAAAATTCTGAAAGGATACTTCGTTTCTTAGCGCCTATGGCTTTTTTAAGACCAATCATCGCAGTTCTTTCTTTTACTGTTACAAACATGATGTTGGCAATTCCAAAAGCGCCAACGATTAAACTTAAAATACCAATAGCCCAGCCACCAAGATTTATACTGGAAAACAACGAGCTAACATTCTTGCTAAATGAGCTTATTCTATTTAAAGCGAAATTATCGCTTTGCCTTGGACTTAGTTTTCTAATGGAGCGCATAATGCCTTCAAGTTCATCGACAAGTGCATTTTCAGTTACATTATCCTTCGCCATAACAATAATAGTGGGACGGCTATTTTCTTCCTTAAATATTTGCCTTGCAAACCGATAGGGCAAAATGAAACTCTGGTCATAATCCCAACCAATCATAGGAGTTCCCATTTTTTTTATAACACCAATTATGGTCGCTTTTGTGCCACCTAACTTTACTTCTTTACCAACAGCGAGGCCAGGGTTGCCGAATAAAGTCTCCGCGTTGGTATAGCCAATAATTGCTACCGGGCTGCCGGATGCAAATTCATTTCCGGAAATAAAACGGCCAAATTGCGTAGTTACAGGTTGTATATCATTTTCTTCGTCACTTGCTCCAAATACCGTAACGTTCACGAGCGCATAATCTTCATAAGTAACCGTAAGTTGAGTGTTAATTGTGAAGGCCACACTTTTTGCAAGGTTGCTCCGCTCTTTTATGAAATTAACTTCTTCAAATTTAGGCACAGGCCTGTTAACATACTTCCACCAGGGATAATCGCTGCTGTTGACATACTCCCATTTATCAATATAAATTGTGTTTGAACCAAGACTTTTTATTTGGTTTTGAACATTGGCTTCAAGACTATTTACTGTAGCCAAAACACCGATAATGCAAAATATTCCAAATGATATTCCGATAAGAGAAAGTGACGTGCGCAATTTATTTACCATTAGCTCCTGCATGGTGAGCCTGAATGAACTTAATAAAATGTTAAGCGTTTTACGCATACGCAAATTTAATGTTTATACTTAAAGCGTAATGAAAATTGTTATAGAGGGCAGAAAACAATTTAAGCGGTAAAATCTACTGTTTAAAACTGCTAAGGTTAATGGTTTTTATTACAGTATTTATAAAAGATGAAAGTGTAATTTGCACGTTCTAAAAAATTTCCTGTTTGATAATTGAAAAAGAAAATATCCGGCTACAAAAAATTATCACACTTATTGCAATCGTATTGTTCGGGGTGAAATTAGGTGCCTGGTATTTGACTGGCTCACTTGCGATCCTTACCGATGCATTGGAAAGTATTGTAAATGTTGTTGCCGGTGTACTTGGTTGGTATAGCCTTTATGTTTCTGCAAAGCCCAGGGATGTTGACCATCCTTATGGCCATGGAAAAGTTGAATTTATTTCAGCCGCTGTTGAAGGAACACTCATAACGGTTGCAGGTCTTTTTATTATTTACAAATCTGTATCTGGTTTTTTTCATTCTCATCAAATTCAAAAGCTTGATTACGGAATTGTGTTATTGGCCGCTACTGCGGTGGTGAATTATATTGCAGGAAGCATATGCGTAAGCACCGGCGAGAAAAATAAGTCTTTGCCGTTGATAGCAGGAGGAAAGCATTTAAAAACAGATACTTATTCGACGATAGGAATATTTATAGGATTGGTACTTCTGTATTTCACAAATCTCATTTGGCTTGATAGTGCAGTTGCTTGCATATTTGCATTGATCATTATTTTTACAGGCTATAAAATTTTGCGTACATCCATTGCCGGTATAATGGATGAAGCAGATATAAAACTATTAAATAATCTAGTGGAGATATTGAATAAAAACAGGAACGAAAACTGGATAGACCTTCATAATCTTCGTATTATTAAATATGGAAGCATTTTACATTGCGATTGCCATCTTACTGTACCCTGGTATCTTAATGTGTACGAAGCTCATGATGAGGTTGAGTCTTTGGCAAAACTAATAAGGGAAGAATTGGGAGAAGCCTCGGAACTGTTTGTGCATTCCGATGGATGCCAGGAATTTTCTTGCCACATCTGCACTAAACAGAATTGCCTTGTAAGAAAGCATGAGTTTGAGAAAAAAATTACCTGGACGATAAAGAATATTTCTAAAGATTCCAAGCATGGTATGCTTAGTTAAAAAAATAATCCCCTCATAGAAATGAGGGGATTTCCAAAATTCAAAAACTGATTATCCATTAAGACGTTCTGTTCAAAACTTATCGCTCAAATTGTTTTGATTTTTATAATTTTCTTATATTTTAAATGATATCAATTTCAGCATCTTTTATAAATATTTTCCAAAAAAAATTGGCTTTGATATACTTATAAATTACGGCAAATAAACGCCGGGTTGCATAAATACAACCCTTGCTGAAAATAAATTTTTGTAAAGTAGGTAAGCGCGTGGAAGCTTAAGAAGGGATATGAAAATAGGGTTAGCAACTCCTTCCGGATATAAAACGAATATGGTTTAAAGATATTTCGCCCGTAACTAAAATTGAGTACAGTTACTCTGGTATGGGTAAAACCCTCAGGCGTATATACTAACGGTATATAGTAATATCGCAATACTTAAAAACTTGACTACGATAGTGCAAAAATTTTACTTAAAAAGTAATGCAACGCCATAAGCCGCGCCAGCAGCGAGGGCACCGATCAACATCACTTTTAATGCGCCTGACAATACAGGTACACCTGTGATCTTGCTTTTAAAATATCCAAACACAAACAGGCAAATTAAAGTCGCAACCACTGAATATTTTAAGGCTTCATGAGAGTCATCTATAAAAAAATACGGACTCAAAGGAATGATGCCTCCAACGATATAGGACACCCCAATATTGAGCGCACTATTTCTTGCTCTTTTAGGGTCTGGCTCATCAAGGCCGAGCTCAAACTTCATCATAAAATCTACCCATTGCTTTTTATCTTTTGCAATTTCATCGGTTGCTCTATCCTGAAGTTCTTCGCTTAATCCGATGCCGCTAAAAAATTCTTTCACTTCCTGTTTTTCCATTTCGGGTATGCGTTCCACTTCTGCATATTCCCGTTTTAATTCACTGTTGTAATGGTCCTGTTCTGTTTTGCCTGCAAGGTATCCACCCAAGCCCATTGCAATACCACCGGCGGCAATTTCTGCGATGCCTGCAATTACAATTATTCCACTTGTGGCAACAGCACCGCTAAGCCCGGCCGCTAAAGCAAAAGGTACGGTAAGCCCATCACTCATTCCAATTACCACGTCTCTTAAAAGATCAGAACTTTGTAAATGTTCTTCTTCGTGATGATGGTCGTGCGTATGCTGCATTTTTTTATTTAGATGATAATGTTGATTTTATTTTTCAACCCTTTGAGTAAGTAATCCTGTAAACTAATCCTTTGTAATCGTCACTTACGAGCATTGATCCGTCACTTAAAACCTGGACATCAACTGGCCGGCCATTTACACTGCTAACATTACGCAACCATCCATCGGCAAAAGGAATTGGGTCTGAAAGATTACCTGCTGAATCCATTTTGGCCACAACAACTCTGTAGCCAATAGGAACGGTTCTGTTCCAACTTCCATGCTCCGCAATAAAAATCGCGTTTTTATATTCGGGCGGAAACATTGTGCCAGTATAAAAACGCATGCCGAGTGATGCAACATGAGCGCCAAGTTTTTTGACCGGCGGAGTGTAATCGCTGCAATTTTTTCCTTTGCCATATTCGGGATCCAATATATCTCCTTCGTGACAAAACGGATATCCGAAATTCATTCCTACTTTGGGTGCATTGTTCAACTCGTCAGATGGTATATCGTCTCCTAATTCATCCCTGCCATTGTCAGTAAACCATAATTGTTTTGAAACCGGGCTCCAATCAAATCCCACGGTATTTCTAATACCTGTCTCAATAACTTCAAAGCCTGTACCATCAGGATTCAGCCGTGTAATAGAAGCATATGGTTTCGGAGAATCGCAAATATTACAAGGCGCCCCGACAGGAACATACAATTTTCCGTCTGGCCCAAATGCAATAAATTTATTGCCGTGATGTGTTGCAGTTGGAAATTTATCATAAACTACAACAGGCGTTGGGGGGTTGCTAAGTTTTGATTCAATATTATCAAGCTTGTAAATAATTGAAATCGTTCCAATATATAAGCTGCCATCTTTAAAGGCAACTCCATTTGGTGCGTTTAATCCTTGAGCGATTAAATAAACCTTGTCGGCTTTACCGTCGTGGTTTTCATCAGTAATAGCATACACTTCTTTCTCCTTGGTACCGACAAAAACAGTACCGTTAGGAGACACGCAAATACTTCTGGCATTTGGTACTTCAGCATAAACATTTATTTTAAAGCCGTCCGGCAGTTTTATTTTATCCAGTTCATATTTTTTAAAAAGGGAATCTGCATTTTGCGATACGTTTGTGCCTTCCGGCTTCGTTTCTACGGTCTTATTGTTTTTACATCCGTTAATGAGGAGCATTCCCGAAGCAATGATCATTAACAGGAATTTAATTTTGAATGTTGGTTTAGAATTGATCATAACAGTATCATTTAAAAAAAATTATATATTTCAGAATTTGTAAGTGAGGACTAATGAAACAAAGAAAATATCGAAATAGTTTTGTTTAATCGCAATATATTCAAAATAAAAGAGAAACTCCGTTTGCGTATTTATTTTCATGTTCCAGCAACCATTTTTTCATTGGCAATCCTCCGGCATAACCGGTAAGGCCTCTGTTGGAACCAATTACCCGATGACATGGAACTATTATCCATAGACGGTTTCGGCCATTTGCGGCGGCTGCTGCTCTTATCGCCTTAACATTGCCTATCCGTTGAGCGAGTTGCAGGTAAGTTATTGTTTTGCCGTATGGAATCTGAATCAATTCTTGCCAAACTTTTTGTTGAAAGCCTGTCCCTTCCTGGTAAATTGGAAGATCAAATATTTTTCTTTTGCCGGAAAAATATTCATCTAATTGTTGCTTACATTTCTGAAGCATCTTTTTGTTGGCAGCAGGCAATGTGTTTGTGTCCGTTAATTGCTCCGGCTCTTTGCCATTTTTTATAAATGAAACTTCGTTTATAAAACCGTTAGAAATATTTATTTTGATAAAACCGAGAGACGAGCGATAGACCATTTTCAATCGTAATTAATCATCTAATAATTTGGCTAAATAAAGCAAATCATTTTTCTTGTAAAGATTTCTATCGTCTGAAAAACATTTACTAAATTCTTCAAGCAAATGCTGAATTATTCTTCGGTTACTAAGTTGTTTAAAGTAGGAGGGAGTTGGCGGAACAGAAATTCTTTTGAAATAATTTTCTACATCTTTATGTGAATAGATTTGACCATTAAGAGGATCTATATAAAAATTTATTTTTTCACTTTTTTGTCTTTCCGGATTTGGATAATTGTAATCAACATCAAAATAGCCCAATATAAATTGCTTTGGAATATTAATGGCCCTCACAGGTATATCCAGCAACTCGCAAATAACGAGGTACAAAATTCCATTGGTGATAGCATTACCTTTTTTTTGCTCTATAACTTTATTAATAAGAAAATCTTCCTGGATGTCATAGGCAACTTCATTACCTTTTAATTTATAATAACTATATAGAATACCAGTGATCACATTTACCTGCTCCAGGGGAGTAAGATAACTGTTGAGTTCCAGCCAAATGTTTCTTCTTATTTTTTCCATTTCCTGCAACGTAAGGGTTGCATTCATTTCAGGATACCTATAGCGGGCAACAAGCATAGCACCTTGCAGCAATTCTGCCGGGCCATTTTTCCACTCCGTTAAGTCATTTACCAAATCCCTGAAATGAAGTTTGTGAATCAGCATTTCGATCCTTTCCTGCACTCCTTCATCAGGAGTTGTCTCCCAAAGATTTTCAAGATTAGGGATAATTGCCCGTCCTAATGACACAATGCGTTCACTTACTGTATTAAAAACTTCTTCATCGGGATCATCAATCAGATGAAATAAAGCAGATATTTCTTTGTTTTCCTGCATCAGATCGGGCTCTTAAGTAAATATGTTTTGATCTTGTAAAGATAGAAAAGTAACGCAGACCAGTAAATATTCAGGATATTATTTACTAACATTTAGTTACAAAAAGCAATTCAAATTCAAATGGCCATCGACTTTTTTTTACGTTTCAAGAAATAAGGATTAAACAAATTGTTTTTGTGTTGTTAGGTTTTTAACCTATTTCAACCAATCATTTGCTTTATAATTGCAAGAATCTATAAACTTTCTATTTAGTATTGTAACTTTGCCACAATTGAAAAAAGTATCCCTCATATTATTAGCAAGTATTTACGCACTTTCCATTTTTGGATATGGTGTGAAAGGCTTTTATTGTTGCGGTAAATTAAAATCTATTGCTGTAAGCTTTCATCAGCATAATGAAAAAGAATCTACTAACGGAAACGACGCGAGCAATTGTTGCAAAACCAAGTACCAGTTTTTTAAGGTAAAAGATAATCATGTAGCGTCGGACAATTTTAATAGTCCAGTAGACTTTTTTTATGCTCCGAAATTATTTTATGCGTCAAACCAAACTGTATTTTTTGTTGTAAGAAAGAATATTATCACAAATCATTGCAATGCTCCACCACTGCACAATGGAATTCCAATTTACATTTCCGACCGCACTTTCCTCATTTGATAATTTAATAACATAGCCGGCATCAGCCCGGCTACCGGCATTTAAATAATGTTGGCAAATTTCTTATTAATATTTATTGTTTATAAAGCTTCCGGGGTGCGAAACATATTCCGCAAAAGAAGCGCGTGAAATCTCCGGAATTTGCGCAAGCAATTTAATAGGTAGAAGATGAGGATTCAAGTCAGGTTAAGATGAACAAAAAGGAATTTATGGTTCAAAAATTAATTCAGCTTTCGCTAAAAAATCGCTACATCGTTTTGGCCATAGCTACCTCCCTGTTTGTATGGGGAATTCTTTCAGTACAAAAAAATCCGATAGATGCGATTCCTGACCTTTCAGAAAACCAGGTAATTGTATTTACTGAATGGACAGGACAAAGCCCGCAGATTATGGAAGACCAGGTTACCTTTCCTTTGGTTTCTAACCTGCAGGGAATTTCCAACGTAAAAAACATAAGAGGTACTTCTATGTTTGGGATGAGCTTCATCTACGTTATTTTTAATGATGATGTGGATATTTATTGGGCACGTACACGCGTACTCGAAAGATTAAACTATGCGCAGCGCTTGCTGCCACAGGGCGTTACGCCAGCACTGGGCCCGGACGGTACAGGAGTTGGCCATGTTTTATGGTACACTTTGGATGCAAAGAAATTAGACCTTGGCGAGCAACGCACTTTACAGGATTGGTATATAAAATTTGCATTACAAACAGTTCCGGGTGTCGCAGAAATTGCATCCTTTGGCGGGTTTGAAAAGCAATACCAGTTGGTTGTTGATCCACTGAAACTTCAATATTACAACATCTCTCTAACGGATTTGATGAATAAAGTGAAAGCCAATAATAATGATGTTGGTGGCCGAAAATTTGAAATGAGCGACATGTCATATATTATTCGCGGGCTCGGTTACATCAAGAACAAAGAAGACATCGAGAACATTGGACTAAGCGCTAACAACGGAGTTCCTGTGAGAGTTAAAGATGTAGCAACGGTGCAATTAGGCGGTGATGAACGTTTGGGAATTTTTGACGAGAACGGTGATGGCGAAGTGGTTGGAGGAATAGTCGTTATGCGTTATGGAGAAAATGCCGACAAAGTAATTAACGCTGTAAAGGCAAAAATGAAAGATGTGGAAAAAGGATTACCCGAAGGCGTTCATTTTAAATTTGCCTACGACAGAAGCACTTTAATTGAGGCAGCAATAAAAAATATAAAAGGCAAATTATTAGAGGAGATGATTGCTGTTTCTTTAATCGTTTTACTTTTTCTATTCCACTGGCGAAGCGCTTTGAACATTATTATTCAAATACCCATAACTATTGCCATCAGTTTTATTTTGCTGAATGCCTTCGGGCTTTCATCAAATATAATGTCTTTGACAGGGATCGCCCTCGCCATCGGGGTGATAGTAGACAATGGTATTATAATGTCGGAAAACGCCTATCACAATTTATCGCAATGGCAAAATGATGCTGCTAATAAAAAAATAGAATCATGAGAAATATTTTCAGAAAAAAATTGCCCCGAAGAAATTATTTAAAAATTCCTGAGGAAATTAGAATGGCTATTATTGAGAGTTCCTGCATACAGGTTTCGCGTGGTGTATTTTTTTCAACCATTATAATAATTACATCTTTCTTACCGGTCTTTTTACTTACGGGTCAGGAAGGAAAGTTGTTTGGTCCTATGGCGTTTACAAAAACTTTCATAGTTGCGGTTGATGCAATACTTGTACTAACGCTTGCTCCTGTTTTGATTTCCTTTTTTATGAAAGGAAGATTTACCCCGGAAAATAACAATCCAATAAATAGAGGCTTAGGAAAAATTTACGAACCCATCATCCGGCTATGTCTTGAATGGCGCAAAATGACACTTGCAATAAATATCATCGCATTATTGGTTAGCATTCCCCTGATTATAAGTTTAGGTAAAGAATTTATGCCTCCGTTAGATGAAGGTTCGATTTTGTTTATGCCCGTTACAATGCCCGATGTTTCTAATTCTGAAGTTAAAAGAATATTACAAGTGCAGGATAAAATAATTGCATCTGTGCCTGAAGTTAGCAACGTATTAGGCAAGGCAGGTAGGGCAAACACTGCAACTGATAATTCGCCAATAAATATGATAGAGACCATTGTATTGTTGAAACCAAGATCAGAGTGGCGGCCTGGTAAGACAAAGGAGGATATTGTTAACGAATTAAATAGCAGGTTACAAATACCGGGCGTAACTAACGGTTGGACACAACCGATAATTAATAGAATTAATATGCTCTCAACAGGAATCCGTACTGATGTTGGCGTGAAAGTTTATGGACAAAACCTGGATA
>JBDTKB010000310.1:0-3906 GCA_039935555.1 Ginsengibacter sp.
GCTGTTCATACTCCATGAAGAGAGCACAACATATTTAAAATCACCTCCATAATTGTTACGTAATGCTTTAGCGAGTGGAATAACATTGCCTTTGGTTGTGTTTACATTTCCGTTTAAAGTTTCTGATTGCATTACCTGCGCAATACGATTGTAGTTATCAAAGTTTTTATCGAATGATAATTCGCTCCAAATCCATAAGCCAATCAATATGGTAACTGCCATACCAATGGACAAACCAATAATATTGATAAAGGAGTGCATCTTGCCTTTTACAAGATTCCGCCAGGCTGTTTTGAAATAATTTTTAAACATTTTATTTTTCGTTTAATATTAACCGATATGCAGTAAACCAATAAATAATACAGATTCTTGTTTTCCATTTTCATCGGGATGGTTATCGGGACAATCCCTACTCACTTCTCAAACTCTCCACAGGATTCGCTACCGCTGCTTTTATCGCCTGGAAACTTATGGTGGCAAAAGCGATCAAAATAGCAACTAAAACTGCAGAAAAGAATATCCACCAGCTCATATCAATCCTGTAGGCATAGTCCTGCAACCATTTGTGAACACTAAACCATGAAAGCGGCAATGCTATTAATGCAGCTATTAATACATATTTCAAAAAATCTTTTGAAAGCAGCACAACGAGATTTTGTAAGGACGCTCCTAATACTTTCCTGATGCCCACCTCTTTTGTTCGTCTTTCGGCAGCATAAGATGCAAGGCCGAATAAACCCAAACAGGAAATGATAATAGCAAGTATCGCCAATGTTCCGACAATCGTACTTATTTGCGAGTCAGAGCGATATAGTTCATTAAAATGATCATCGAGAAACTGGTAATCAAGTGGGGTTTCGGCACAATCTTTTTTCCATACGGATTCGATAAATGCAACAGCTTCTTTTTCTTTATTGCCGTTTATTTTAACCGACATATTGCCGTATCCCCAATCCTTCTGGTTAAACATGAACATTGTTTCAATCTTATTATGCAGAGAATTAAAATTAAAATCCCTTGCAATACCTACGATGTATCCGAGTGAATCAAAGCCGAACTGTTTGCCAATTAAGGACGCCATCCCGGCTTTGGAAGAATCAACTTTTAATAATTCTTTTGCCAGTTTTTCATTGATGATATATTCTTTTCCGTTCCCAGACTCGTCTGATGAAAAATTCCTTCCTTCAACTAATGGTATTTTATACAGCTTGAGATAATCCGGATCTACAATCAAACGGGTGGAGGTAAGTTGCCTTTGAGGGCCATCGCCTTTAAATTGGATTCCTGATTGATCCATGTGGCTGCCCAGAATATCCTGTGAAGCCGTAACTCCTTTCACCAATGTGTTCTGTAGCAAATCTTTTTTCAGAATAGCATACTTATCTGAAGTACCATTCTGCAATTTCACATTGACCACTTCCTCACGATCAAAACCAGTAGGCCGGTTTTGCATATAATGTAGCTGCTTAACTGCAAAGGTGGTAGCAATGATTAAAAAAATGGCACTTGCAAATTGTCCCACTACCAATACGTTTCTTAACGTACCTTTATTTCGGCCGGTTTGAACAGAACCTTTAAGCACTTTTACGGGGCGAAATGACGACAAATATAAAGCGGGATAAATGCCGGTTACAACTCCAAGAATAGTCGCGCCCATTAAAAGAGAAAGAAAAAGTTTCCAGTCGCTAAATAATGGGAAAGTAAGTTCACGCTGGCTTAAATGATTTACCGCGGGTAAAAAAATGGCTACCAGCACAACAGCAATCACAGAGGCAATAAGGGATAGAACAACAGATTCACTAATAAACTGCAGTGAGAGTTGCCAGCGGTGTGCTCCGATCGATTTTCTCACGCCAACTTCCCTGGCTCTTTCCGCAGACCGGGCAGTGGAGAGGTTCATAAAATTGATGCACGCAATAAGTAAAACAATAAGAGCGATAATAAAAAAAAGGGTAGTGTAACTCTCATCAAATTGCTGGTAATTAAAACTGTCGAGGCCTATATCAGTTGCACCTCCATGGACTTTTTTTAATGGAAGCAGGAACAATTCATAACTTTTCCAATTGTCATTGGACATGTGTCTTTTAAGATAGGCAGGAAACTTTTTTTCCAGTGCAGCCACATTTGTATTTGGAGCGAGTTCCAGGTAAGTGTTAAGCCAGTTGCCGCCCCAGTTATTCATCCAATCGGGTTTTTCAATTGTGCTGAACGGAACCAGTGCATCAAATTGCAACTGGGAATTTTGAGGAACATTATCAAGCACACCGGTTACCAAAAGCGTTGTTGTATCCCTGTTATAATTAACAAGCACTTTACCTATAGGATCTTCTTTGCCGAAAAGCTTTTCTGCGGTTTCTTTAGTCAGTACAATGCTGTTCTTCTTGTCTAACACGAATTTTCGGTCACCATTAAGCAGTTTAAAATCGAACAGGTTCAGGAAAGTAGAATCAACAAAACATATTCTTTTAATAAAAACTTTTTTATCTCCATAGTTTAATGGTGTATTGTTCGCAGCATTAATTCTTGTATAATTTTTTATTTCAGGAAATTCTGCATTGAGCGTTGGTGCCATGGGAAACATGCTCAACGCTACTTTCTGAGCGGCCGCCATTCCTTCAAATTTCTGGACCTCATTCAACCGGTAGATATTTTTTTTATTAAAATTGTCAAAACTTCTTTCATAAGAGACAAAAAGCATTATGATAATGAAGGCGGCCATTCCGATGGCAAGTCCAATAATATTTATGGAAGAATAAATTTTATTTTTCCAAAGATTTCTCCAGGCTATTTTAAAATAATTTTTAAACATTTTATTTTCGTTTATTGATAATTGTTATATATAGTAAACCAACAAATAATTAATATTCCTGTTTTCTTAATTAGCAAATTGGCTAATCAGCATATTAGCTGAGCAACTATTCACTCCGTAAACTATCCACAGGATTGGCCATTGCTGCTTTTATTGCCTGGAAACTTACCGTTACCAATGCGATAAGAATAGCTGCTAAACCTGCAATTAAAAATATCCACCAGCTAATTTCAATTCTGTACTGATAATCCTGCAGCCAGCTATGCATTAATAACCATGCTACGGGAAATGCGACGATACATGAGATGACAACTAATTGCAAAAAATCTTTTGATAGCAACCGTGCTATGCCTGAAACACTTGCTCCCAGAACTTTTCTTATTCCGATCTCTTTTGTTCTGCGTTCTGCAGTGTAAGCCGCCAAGCCAAATAAACCCAAACATGAAATGATGATAGCCAACGCGGCAAACACCCTTGATAATTTGCTGATCAGCATTTCGCTCAGGAATATCTGGTTAAAATCGTCATCTACAAATCTGTATTCGAACGGGTAAGATGGATTGTCTTTCTTAAGTACTGCGCCAATCTTTGCCAATGCATTTTCCGGGTTACTTTGCGGCGTTGTTCGAACATAAAGCAGGCTTGCGGCTTGAGGAATATCATAAAAAATGGCGGGTGCTGACTGGCCGTACATGTCGCCATAAACATAATCTTTTATTACACCGGTAACGCGTATTTGATAACCACCTCTGTCGGTTTCACGTTGCATGGTCTTTCCAATAACGCTTCCTTTGCCTAACAACTTTGCCATTGATTGCGTTACTATCACATTCATGACCTGCGTCGAATCTTTAGGCATGTGATTGTCACCAAACAACACTTCATCGGTTGGCAGAAAATCTCTTCCATCAATAATATGCATTCCGGCGGTTGACATAAATTCCGGGCTCACCAATCTTTGGGAAATAATAATGTTAGTATTAGGATCTTTTCCAGGCCAGGAAATAGCGGTAGTATTATTGCCTCCGCCGAGTGTATTGTGATCTGCCAATGCTGCATTTTTCACAATGCCTGTGTTGAGGAGATCTTGCCTTATT
>JBDTKB010000311.1:0-8218 GCA_039935555.1 Ginsengibacter sp.
AAGAACCATGAATGCATCAGAGTTCGCAAAAGGCTTCAAAGGTATGCAGCGTGTAAGCGTTGACGGTAGTGATTTTTTTCAGAGCTATGAGGTGATGAAAAATGTTGTTGCACAGGTGCGAAAGGACAGGCAGCCCTTTATTATTCATGCAAAAGTTCCTTTGCTAAATCATCACACAAGCGGCGTAAGAAGTGAATTCTATCGTTCGCAGGATGATATGAGTGACCACCTTGCTAATGATCCTTTGCCTAAACTGAGAAAAAGGTTGATGAATTTGGGCATTTCGGAATTTGACCTCGACGAAATTCAATCTATTGTAGCTACAGGCGTGGAACAACATTTCGCGTCTGCCGTTGCCGCACCTGAGCCAGATGTATCAAAAGTTGAGGAACACATTTTTGCTGCGACACCTATTACTGAAGAGAGCGGATCGAGAAATCCCGAAGGCAATGAAAAAATAATTATGGTGGATGCGGCTTTGTTTGCAATTCGCGAAATTATGGAAGAGTTTCCTGAAGCTGTTTTATACGGGCAGGATGTGGGACGCAGGCTGGGCGGTGTTTTCAGAGAGGCTGCCACACTTGCGGAACAATTCGGGGATCAACGCGTATTTAATACCGCCATCCAGGAAGCATACATCATTGGCTCGACAACTGGTTTAGCTGCCACCGGCGTTAAGCCAATTGTGGAGGTGCAGTTCGGGGATTATATTTACCCGGGAATAAATCAATTAGCATCAGAAGTTGCAAAAAGCTGTTACCTCAGTTGCGGCAAGTTTCCGGTGCAAACTGTTATTCGCGTTCCCGTCGGTGCGTATGGCGGCGGAGGCCCTTATCACAGTGGATGTGTGGAGACTTTGTTGCTTTCTATTAAAGGAATTAAAATTGTTTATCCTTCAAATGCTGCTGACATGAAAGGCCTTATGAAAGCTGCTTTCCTTGATCCGAACCCGGTAATTATGCTGGAACATAAAGGCCTCTATTGGAGCAAAGTTCCTGGTACAGAGGAAGCAAAATCTATTGAGCCTTCCCGCGATTATACGTTACCGTTAGGGAAGGCAAATGTAGTGTTACCAGCCGATGAAGCGCGAATAAAATCCGGCGAAAGCTGTTGCATTATTACCTATGGAATGGGTGTTTTTTGGGCAAAAGCCGCGGCAAAAAACTTTCCCGGGCAGGTGGAAATTATTGACTTGAGAACTTTATTTCCTTTAGATGAAATTTTAATCTTTTCAACGGTAAAGAAACATGGCAAATGCCTGGTTCTTACCGAAGAACAACAAAATAATTCCTTTGCAGAAGCTCTTGCAGGAAGGATTTCAAAGGAATGCTTCAGGTTCCTTGATGCGCCTGTGGAGGTTTTGGGAGCATTAAATCTTCCGGGAGTGCCTATGAATATTATATTAGAAAAAGAGATGTTGCCCAACGAAAAGAAGGTATCAGATGTGATTACTAAATTACTGAATTATTGAAATAGTTATTGATACTGTAGGATAAATTTCAGAGTGGTTTATTGTTAACTATCTTTCATGGTGAAACATACTTTATTAGTGATTAATAATTTTCTTGTCCATTATTTTTATATCATAAAAAACATAGCGACGGCTGCAGCTCCCATCCCTAAAAATGTGATCCATAGAACTGTTTTGGAAAGCAGACCTCCTTTATATTTCCCCAAAATCTTTTCACTCGTTGAAATTTTAATGATTAGAAAAATAAGTGGAACAGCCGCCACGCCGTTCAATACGGCCGCATATACAAGTGCCTTTACAGGATTGATTCCAACAAAATTGATGATCAATCCAATCAGCGTGGCGATCGTGATTATCCCATAAAATCCATGCGCTTTTTTTAACTTTAAATTTAACCCGGCATCCCAATTTACCGCTTCGGAAACTGCATAAGCAGCAGACCCGGAGAGTACCGGGACTGCTAAAAATCCCAGGCCAATAATTCCAATAGAAAAAATAAGTTTGGATAAATAGCCAGCGTGCGGAAAAGAATGCACCAGCGGTTCAAGCGCTTTAGCCGCATCAGCAGCGGTTTTCAGATTAGTGACGCCACTGTTGTGAAGCACGGTGCCGGCTACTACCAAAATACTCCAGGTAGTAATTTCAGAAACGATCATGCCCACATTATTGTCAATTCTCATGGCGCGGATATTTGTAGGCCGAATGGAAGGCCGGCCATCTTTTATCAGGTTTCTTTCTTTCATTTCTTCCACTTCCTGGGATGTTTCCCAAAAAAACATATAAGGTGAAATAGTAGTTCCTAAGACGCCCGTTATGATAAAAAAAAATGCGAAATTAAATTCTATATGCGGAATAAAAGTTGCTTTTAACACAGTGTACCATGGCATCTTTACAATAAAAACGGTTATAGGATATGCCAGCAACGAAATCGCCAGCCACTTTAATATCCTTGCATAAACTTTGTAACTCGTGAATATTTCAAGAATTAGAATACTCGCGGTGAACAGCAAGGTCCACACCACGAATGGAAATGGAATTATTAATTTCGCGGCAGCAGCCATAGCACCGATGTCTGCACCAATGTTGATTATATTGGCAATTACAACCAGGGATACCACCACATACACAACTTTTGAATTATAATGTTCTTTTACGATTGCCGTTATACCTTTTCCCGTTACCATGCCTATCCTGGCGCATGCTTCCTGCACGCCGATCATAAAAGGCAACATGTAAAGTGCAGTCCATAATTGTCCATAACCGAACTGGGCGCCTGTTTGTGAATAGGTAGCAATACCTGACGGATCATCATCCGCAGCGCCGGTGGTGATGCCCGGACCCAGGATAGATAAAATTTTTTTTAATTTACTCTTCTTTCGTTTTGGTTTAGTTACCCCGGTCATTTTAATATTTGAAACCTAAGATACTTAACCGTAAATGTAAAAACAATTTATTTTCAATACCTGATCGTTAGTCTAATATTTAAGAATATTAAATAAATATTTGCCAGAAAAAAATCAAAATACTTATGTTTGAATTCAAGAGACAATGATTACCTCACAAAAGAAAAATGATGACTGAACCGCGACAAGCTTTCTCAAAGACCAAATCAGAAATACAATTTCTCGAAGGACCGCAGAATAGATGGAATGATTTTAAGTATGCATTAAGCGTTTTTTTTGAATTTATAAAAGGGTTTCGTGCACTGCATTTTGTGGGTCCATGTGTTACCGTTTTTGGCTCAGCCCGATTTAATGAAGATCATCCCTATTATAAGCAAACACGCGAGCTTTCAGGTGAAATAGCAAAATTAGGTTTTACAATTATGACCGGAGGCGGACCTGGAATTATGGAAGCTGCAAACCGTGGTGCCAAAGATGTCGGAGGAAAAAGTGTTGGCTGTAATATTGTTTTGGAACACGAGCAACATCGCAACCCATACCTTGATAAATGGGTGGATATAAAATATTTTTTTTTAAGAAAAACCTTATTAATTAAATATTCGTATGCTTTCGTGGTTATGCCAGGCGGCTTCGGTACTTTAGATGAATTTTATGAAGCACTAACGTTGGTACAAACGAAAAAAATAAAGATGTTTCCGATCATAATTTATGACAAAGATTTCTATCAAAAAATTCTTGAGCACAATGCAAATTTGGTTGAAGAAGGTACTATATCTCCGGCGGATGAAAGACTTTACTTTGTTACCGAATCAAATGAGGAAACGATAAAATACATCAAGGAGAAAAGTATTATGGCTTTTGATTTGAAATATATGCAACCAAGGAAACCATTCAAAGTCTTTTTTGAAAAAGGAATTAGTGGCATTTCAAAATCGTTTAAAAACAAATAATTTGTTTAAGCTTTCTAAAATTCAAAAGCTAAATTGAATGATTATTATTTTTACAAGGATTGATTATTTCAGTAACTCATCTGCAAAAACTGAATGGTTGGTTATTTATTGAACACTAACGTTAGTTCCATTTGAAATGCGCTTTTTTATCTATATTTTTATAGAAGGCATAAAAAAATTAACATGAGGAAGGTAATCATACCTTTTGATGGAGGTAAATTTTCAGAAAGTGCTATTTCGTTTGCCATAAGCCTTAATGAGTCCGACCCTATTTTACTAACGGGAATTTTTTTTTCCAAGGTTGATTTTTTGAGTTTTTTTTTATTCCCTCCATCGATTGCGAATGCATTACCACGGCCAGTAAAAGAAGTAGAGAAAGGTGAAATTGAGCAAGCAATTGAGATGTTCATAGACCGGTGTAAGGCACATAACATAGATTATAGAGTGCATAAAGAAATAGATGATTTAGCCGTGCCACAGTTGACTAAAGAAACACGGTTCGCCGACCTTATGATAATGGGAAGTGAAATATTTTATAGCAATGTTTCAGAAAAAAATTCAAATACTTTTTTGAAAGATACACTACAGCACACTGAATGTCCCGTTATGATTGTGCCTGAAAATTCTTATTCCCCATCTCAAAATATACTTGCGTATGATGGTTCCGCATCTTCCGTTTTTGCAATAAAACAATTCGCCTATTTATTTCCTAATTTATGCACAAATAAAACCATTTTAGTGTATGCCTCGGAAGACACTGAAGACATTCCCGCGCAGGAAAATATTGAAGAACTAGCTGCCAGCCACTTTAGTGATCTTGCCATCACGCTTTTGAATACTGGCAAGAGAAAAAATTTTAGCGAGTGGGTATTGAAACATGAAAATCCATTATTAATAAGTGGTTCATTTGGACGTTCCGGGTTTTCATCATTGTTTACTAAAAGTTTTGTAACCGATATTATTGAAACACACCAAACACCAGTCTTTATTGCCCATCAATAATTTTTTACAAAGATTATGGCGTTGATGATTTTATTATGAAGCCTTTTGAAGTGAATGATTTGATAAAGAAAGTTCATTCAATTCTTTCAAAAAAGGAGAAGTTTAGCAGGCTATGAAATCTTCGATCTTAAGAAACCTTCAATAGTACTGCACGGAATTAAAAAAGGCTTGTCGGTTATGATGAGATCAAGATTTTGCCCCGAGACCTGGTAATTGCCTTTGATAGTATTTGCGAATACGGTTACTTCAAAAATTCCGGAATTTAAATCACCGGTAAAAACGCCTTGCTGACTTTCAACAGTTGACTTTGCTTTATTCAATATTTCCTGTGCGTCGCCAGAAAATGGGATAGAAAATTTACATGATGCCATAAAACAAATGTAAGAGATTGATAAGATTAAACTTTTTTAAATTTATTAAAAAAGAAAAGTGCTTATTCGTCTTAAGCACTTTTTTTAATAATTAAATAAAATTATGTAGCAGGCGTCACAATGGGATGAATAAAAACCCTGCAAAAAAATTAATACAACGATTTGTCATTCTTTGCCGCCCATTTTTCGAATATTTTTATAGCGTCCTCCCGGCCTAAACTTTCAGATGGTATTTTCCTTTCATTTGGCTCTATATTGATTTCCTCATAAATCATAGAATCGTCAAAACCAATATTGGCGGCATCCTCACGGGTATTTGCAAAATATATAATTTTTGGCCTTGCCCAATAAATTGCCCCGAGACACATAGGGCAGGGCTCGCACGAAGAATATATTTCGCAATCCAAAAGTTGGAAGGTGCCTAATGTTTTACAGGCGTCTCTTATAGCAACTATTTCCGCATGGGCCGTGGGGTCATTTTCGCTCATTACTTTATTATTTCCGCGTCCTACAATTACATTATTTTTTACAACAACACAACCAAATGGGCCACCTTCGTTCGCAACCATTCCTTCCTCAGAAAGCGCTATAGCTTCGTTCATAAACTTTTCTTCTCTGGTCATAATCATATTTTAACAAGGATGTTTTCATTAGTTTAGTTTCAATAGATAACCGCCTAATGTAACATAAAAAATTAAGGAAAGATTTATGTAAAGGTTCGTAATTTCAAATCAATTATTTTCAATAATGAAAGATAACTTTTCCACCCAATCGGGATTGTATTCAAAATTTCGACCGGGATATCCACAAAAATTATATGATTTTCTTCTTCCACTTGTTCCTGAAAGAAACGTCGCCTGGGATTGCGGAACCGGTAACGGACAAGTTGCATTGAAACTTTCCCGGTATTTTAAAGAAGTTTTTGCAACAGATTTAAGCGCCGTGCAAATTGGTAATGCTTTTTCAAAAGATAATATTTATTATTCAGTTCAAAAGGCAGAGCAAACTTTTTTCGAAGAAAATAAATTCGATTTAATAACGGTTGCGCAGGCAATTCACTGGTTTAATTTTGACGAATTTTATATTGAAGCACGCAGGACATTAAGGCCAGGCGGCGTAATAGGAGTTATTGGCTATGGAATTTTCAGGATAAATAAGCGCATCAATTCGATGATCGATAAATTTTATAGTATAACAACCGGGCCTTATTGGGATGCGGAAAGAAAATATGTGGACGCCAATTATTCAACTATACCTTTCCCATTTAAAAAAATCGAAAGTCCCACCTTTTCTATGAATTATTATTGGGAATTTGAACAGGTGATTGGCTTTTTAAATACCTGGTCTGCCGTGCAGCATTATATAAAAAAACACAATGAAAATCCTGTTGATAAATTTTCAGATGAATTAAAAGAAGCGTGGGGAAATGTTTCTAAAAGAAAAGTAACGTTTCCGGTATTTATGATAAGCGGTCGAAATTAATTGCTGTTTAAAGCTTATTCATTTCGCGATGCGTAATTGAATTTTGGTGAATTCCCTGGATTACTTTTTTGCAATTTTCTGCACCACAATTACAGATAAAGCTTTCCATTTCATTATTTTGAAAGGTGGTGTAGTCAAGCGTGAGTTCTTCGTTTTCCTGTATTGGTTTTATCGCAATTACATTAAGCCCCGAGTATTCAGTATTCGGGCAGCAAGAATGATTTTGCGGCGCCCATTCTGAAGGCGCATGGTCCCACAAAATATAAACCTCGCTGCTAATAGGCCACGCATATTTTCTAAAACTTTCCTGCTCATTTTGATTCCAATTTCGTTCAACATATTCTTTGGTTACGAGCCGGTGTGATTTTTCTTCGCAGGCAAATATTATTTGTCCAGGTTGTAAATCCCGCGCTGCATAAATTCCATATCCGGAAAGCGCGTTTCCTTTCACAACATATTTTTTTTGCTTTGCCTCATGACGGTAAATTCCTTCTTTAATAATCTTATTCAGAAAAACCTGTTTGCCCAATGGCTCATTTACTAAAATATAATCGGCAGAACCTTCATAGCCCTTTTCATAAAATACAGAACAGGTAAAATTTATTTCCAGGAAAAATATTTCATTTTTACGATTGATCCGAAAATCCATTCGCGCATAACCTTCACCGTTAAAAGCTTTAAAAATTTTTGAAGCGCTGTCCTTTAATTGCAGGGCAAGCGATGGTTCGGTGCACGGAATATTATACTCTTCATGAAGCTCAGATGTTTTCAATGAATAGGTTTTAAATTGTTTTCCTTCGGGAAAAACAAATTCAAGAGGATTATAAACGGTACAATCACCTTTGCCTCCAGGCTCTGCAACCGCGAGCACTGTAAACTCCCTACCAGCGATATATTCTTCAACCAAAATTTCCTGGTATTCTTCAAATAAATCTGCTAATTTTTTCCTTAGCTCGGCTTCGTTATAAACTAGGGAATCCGCATCAATGCCAAGGCTATCGCCTGCTTTAGCAGGTTTAATAAAAAGGGGAAATTTTAATTTTTCAATTATTTCCGTTGACTGGTTTATGGTTTTTACCAATACATAAGGAGGCGTATTTACGTTACAAGTGAAAGCAACATATTTCATTAATTCCTTCGGCGGATCATAAAGCAATGCTGTTGGGCCCGTATAAGGCAGGTTCAACATTTCAAGCGAATATATGACATCAATTGAAGGCACTGACCATTCCAAATAGCCTTCACAAAGATTCACAAAAATGTCATACTTCTTTTTCCCAAGTTCTTTGAGCTGGCGGTAGGTAGAAAGCTTATTTAAGAAAACATGATCAACTTCATGACCAACTAGTAATGGCGAAATATTCCTGGGCGGATCGTAATTTTTATAATCAACATTTGTCGTGGAGTAATCAGGCTGCAACACACAAACTTTCATAATTTTTTACTATTAAAGTCTTTGGTACTTTTAAATAAGTTCAAGTTGCTTCGCCATTTTTTGTTTAAGTAAATGTTTATGAGTTAAAGCGTTTCTCATAATCG
>JBDTKB010000312.1:0-5892 GCA_039935555.1 Ginsengibacter sp.
GTTTCTTGATGACCAAATCGCACAATTATATCAGAAAGAAGACTTGCAGCGGAAAATTATTTCCGTTGCCAGCTTAGTCGCTATTATAATTAGTTGTCTTGGATTACTCGGACTGGCCTCATTGGTATCTTTGCAAAGAACAAAAGAGATTGGCATCAGAAAAGTTGTCGGAGCTTCGGTAAGTAACATCGTTTTTATGATATCGCGCGATTTTCTGAAACTGGTAATTATTTCATTTATAATCGCAGCACCTGTGGCAAGTTGGGCAATGAATAAATGGCTTCAAGGTTTTGCATATCAGATTCATATTTCATGGTGGATATTTTTAGTTGCAGGAGTTATGGCAATTATGATTGCATTGATATCGGTAGGATTCCAGGCGATAAAAGCGGCGATAGCAAATCCTGTAGAGAGTTTGAGAAGTGAGTAGGAGAATTGAAAATGAAGAATAGAAATCTGTACTATTTGTTTGTTTACTGCAAAAAGAAAAAGTAGGAATAAATAACAACCATGTATAAACGAATTAAATTATTCTAAATGATAAAAAATTATTTCAAAATCGCATGGCGAAATATTGTTAAGAACCCTTTTTATTCCGTCATAAATATTATTGGCTTGTCAACGGGCATTGCCTTTACTTTATTGATCAGCGCTTATGTCTGGAGCCAATTACAGGTAAATAAAAATCTTAAAAATGCAGATAGGCAATACATTATCCAAAGCAAATGGAAAAATCCGAATGAAGGCAACGATTTCACCACGCTTGGCCAGTTGCCAAAAGCACTGAGAGAAAGTTTCCCTGATCTTGTAGCCAATTATTATCGGTGGGACGGTATTACTTCAAATGTTTCAAAAGGAAATAAGGCTTTCAGAGATGATATCGCTATTTGTGACAGTACCATGCTAAACATGTATGGATTCACGTTACTTCATGGAAACGCTGCCACCGCTTTAAGCGAACCATATTCTGTGGTGATGACTCAAGACAGGGCCATAAAATATTTTGACAAAACAGATGTAATTGGGCAAACAGTAACCATCGAAAATTTTTCAGGTTCCAAACATGATTTTATTGTTACTGGTGTATTAAACAATTATACAACAAACTCTGTGACTGGCCTCATTGATGGCTATCCTAATCATTTTTTTGTTTCAACAAGTAACCTGGACTTTTTTGGGCGGAACATGGCCTGGCCCAATCCTCACATTGCAGGTTTCATTGAATTGCAAAAAGGTATCAATCCTGCTGAACTGGAAAAACCAATTGCACAATTACTTAAACTAAATGCTCCTCCCTATTTTGTTTCGGATATGAAGCCACACCTGGTTTCATTAAAAGGCTATTATCTCCACGCCAATAATGGATTGGTAACAAAAATGCTATATGCATTATCAGCAATTGCATTGTTTATTTTAATAATGGCTGTTATCAATTTCATCAACATGTCGGTAGGCAGTGCTGCATCAAGGATGAAAGAAATTGGCATCCGAAAAGTATTAGGTGGAATGAAAAAGCAATTGATCTTCCAATTTCTTATTGAGTCAATAATCATTGTTTTGATCGCGACTTTATTTTCGTTTGTTATTTATGTATCATCACAAAATTTCTTCAGTAATATTTTAGGCAAGCCAATTCCTTCTTTAAATAGCTTTCCTTCATATTTCCTGGCATTCCCTCTTTTATTTATTATACTAATTGGAATTATTTCAGGCATCTATCCCGCATTCTTCCTATCATCTTTAAAATCAATAGAGTCTTTAAAAGGAAAGATGAATTCGGTTAAAGACCGCGTATTGCTTCGCAAATCTTTAATGGCATTTCAATTTTGTACGGCTGCTATTGCTTTTATTGGAGCGATTATTATTTCAAAACAGATCAACCTCTTCTTAAATGGTGATTTAGGCTATAACAAAGATTACATTCTTTCTGCGCAACTCCCCCGCAACTGGACACGTGAAGGTGTAGATAAAATGGAAACGATCCGTGATGAATTTGCTACAATGCCTTCTGTGAAGGATGTTTCATTATCCTTTGAAATTCCTGATGGCAACAACAGTAATCAGGTTCCTATTTTCAAATTTGGAAGTGATTCTTCTCAAAGTATATCCGCAGGTATTTTGGAGCATGATGAAAATTATTTATCACTCTACAAAATACCTCTTCTGGCAGGTTCTCCATTTAAAGGACATCGGCTTGATTCTTTAAAAGTGATACTTAATGAAACAGCCGTAAAAGCGTTGGGATGGAAAGATCCAAACGAGGCCATTGGTCAACAAGTAAAGATTCCCGGCAATCCGGATATTTATACCATCAGCGGAGTTACGCATGATTTTCATTTTGGTTCCATGCAGACGAAAATGGCGCCTATCATCATGTTCAATCTTCAGTACGATTTCATTTATCGCTTTCTTTCTTTCAAAATAAAACCAACTAATGTCATTGCAACTGTAGCCGCTTTACAAAAGAAGTGGTCTTCGTTATTACCAGGCACTCCCTTTGAATATAAATTTATGGATGAAACGTTAGCAAAAATGTATCAATCAGAAATACAATTAAAAAAAGCATCCTATGCTGCATCAACTTTAGCGTTGATCATTGTGCTGCTTGGGGTAATCGGCCTAATTTCATTAAGCATCCAAAAACGCACAAAAGAAATTGGAATCAGAAAAGTCTTAGGTTCATCTGTTTTCGGAATCGTTTCATTATTCATAAAAGAATTTCTATTAACGATTTTAATCGGAGGAATAATTGCCGCTCCGCTCGCCTACATTATTATG
Source organism: Ginsengibacter sp. (assembly GCA_039935555.1). Lineage (GTDB taxonomy): Bacteria > Bacteroidota > Bacteroidia > Chitinophagales > Chitinophagaceae > Ginsengibacter. The sequence goes on from JBDTKB010000312.1 coordinate 2,779, forward strand.
CATAACTGGTTGCAGAATTATGCGTACAGGATTAATATAACGCCAGAACCTTTCATTATTTCAATTTTCGTTTTGGGATTAATTACCGGGTTGATCATTTGTATACAAACCATAAAAACCGCATTGGCAAACCCGGTAGATAGCTTGAGAAGTGAATAAAAAGTCCGCAAGACAACCAATTATCTACACTGCATCAAACTGAAACATAACCTGTATCAAAAGCGTACACTTCTATTTTTTTCTAAAATCTAACTTATTGATAATTAACCAAGTAATACATGGCTTGGTTTTTTAAGTAAAAGAGCCGTGAAACGTTGTAAATTATTAGAGTTATATCAAAACAGAATAGGATTCAGGGAAATTTGTTGCTTTGCTGTTCTCAATAATGAATGAAACATTGGATTTAAAAACAAAAAAATGCTCAACGACTCTAATTTTAAAAATGGATATTCCGAAGTAAACGGACTAAAAATGTATTATTAAATTTATGGTACAGGAAAATCATTGATACTCATTCACGGTGGTGGCTCTACGTTACAAACTTCTTTTGGCAGTATCATTCCACTGCTTGCAAAAAAACGTCAAATTATCGGCGTAGAATTACAAGCACACGGACGTACCAATGACCGGGATACCAACCTCACATTCGAGCAAGACGCAGACGATGTTGCCGCACTTTTGATTAATCTTAAAATCTCTAAAGCAGATTTTTTAGGATTTAGTAATGGCGCTCATGCAGCAGTCGAAATTGCACTTAGGCATCCGGAATTAGCAAACAAAATAGTTTTAGCCTCCGGTGTTTATCAACGGAGTGCAACTGCTCCACAGTTTTTCGAAATATTTGATGTGGCATCGCTGGACACCCATTTCCCTCCGGCACTAAAAGAAGTTTATCTAAAAGCAAATAATGACGAAGCCGATTTACAAAATATGTTTGACAAAGATGTTCAAAGAATGAAGGTGTTTAAAGGTTGGACCGATGAGCAGTTGAAAGAAATAAAAGCGCCGACATTATTAATGAGTGGCAACAAAGATATTATCAACCCGGAAAAAGCAGTTGAGATCTATCGCCTTATTCCGGATTGTGAACTGGCTATTTTACCGGGTGGCCACGGAGATTACCTGGGCTCTGTAGAAACATTGAGAGATAATAAATGGGAATATTCTTATGTAGCAGAATTGATAGAGCAGTTTCTTGACAAATAATAAACCATTGTACAAAATTTACAAAAATTAAACCATGCTTAAAAACTATTTCAAAACTGCCTGGCGCAACCTGATGAAGCACAAAACTTTCTCATTCATCAATATTGCAGGACTGTCGATCGGCATCGCTGTCTGCTTTATCATTATGATGTATGTGCAGAATGAATTGAGCTTTGACCGGTTTAATAAAAACGCTGACAGGATTGTTCGGGTCGTTTTCAAAGCTGATATTAACGGTGGTAAAATCTTTGAAGCCAATGTAATGCCACCTGTTGCGCAGGCAATGAAAAATGATTATCCCGAAGTGCAGGATGCCGCAAGGCTCCAGGTGGCTGGTGCTCCAAAAATAACATACAAAAACAAAAGTTTTAAAGAAGACGAAATGGCTTTTGTTGACCCAAATTTTTTCAACATTTTCACACTGCCACTTATTGAAGGCGATGCAAAAACTGCCTTACAACAACCAAACACAATTATCATTTCTAAAGCAATTGCAAAAAAATATTTTGGAGAAGAAGCCCCTCTGGGTAAGACTTTAGTTTTCCCTGACAACAAGGACGCCTCTTTTAAAGTAACCGGTGTAATAGATAAAGTGCCTGCCAATTCACATTTTAATTTTGATTTGTTTGCTTCGATTTTGAGTTTGGATGATGCCAAATCAGTTTCATGGATGGGTTCTAATTATTTTACTTACTTATTATTAAAAAAAGGAGCTGATTATAAAAAATTAGAATCCAAATTACCAGGCATGGTAGAAAAATATATGGGTCCGCAGATACAGAAAAGCATGGGCATTAGCCTGAAGCAATTCATCACAAAAGGTAATCATTTAGGATTCGCTCTGCAACCTCTAACTTCTATTCATTTGTATTCGCATGCTAATTATGAATTAAGTCCGGCGGGCAATGCAATGTATGTTTACATCTTCGGTGCAATTGCTATTTTTATGTTGCTGATCGCGTGCATCAATTTTATCAATCTCTCTACTGCAAGCGCTTCTCAAAGGGCCAAAGAAGTGGGCGTTCGAAAAGTAATTGGCTCTGGAAGAATTCAACTCATCAAACAATTTTTAATTGAATCAGGATTATTAGTTTCCATCGCTTTACTTATTTCCTTTTTCCTGGTAGAATTTGCATTGCCAGTGTTCAATACCATTTCCGGACAGGATTTACATTTCGATTTTAATTTAAAAATTATTTCAGCGTTTATCGGGCTTGGCCTTTTGGTGAGCTTCATTGCCGGATTGTATCCAGCTTTTTATCTTTCCTCATTCAAGCCTATTGAAGTATTAAAAGGCAAATTTACACCAGGCAATAAAAGTTTTGGTTTGCGAAGCAGCCTGGTTGTTTTCCAGTTTTTTATTTCCGTTGGTTTAATAATAGGAACGATTGTCGTTTGGCAGCAAATGAAATTTATTCAAAATAAAAATTTAGGTTACGATAAAGAACAATTGCTTACCATTCCGAACTCCTATGCTTTAGGACAAAATGAACAGGTGTATAAACAGGAAATGCTAAATGATCCGCGGGTTATAAATGCAACAGTTTCTTCTTATAAACCTGCAGGGCCAAGCAGTGGAAGTAACGCCCTGGCTTACCCGCTAGGTAATGATAATGAAATTATGAGAACACAGGAGTACCATGTGGATGAAAATTACATTCCTACGTTTGAAATGAAAATGGTAAATGGCAGGAATTTTTCTAAAACATTCGCTACAGATTCCACAGCCATGATTATAAATGAAACTGCCGCAAAAGCTTTCGGCTGGAACGATTTAACTGCAGTAGGACAAACCATTGTACGCCAAAACAGTACCCGGGGGAACGATGTTCCTTTCCATGTAGTAGGTGTGGTGAAAGATTTTAATTTTCAATCATTGCATGAGCCAATCACACCTTTGTTGATGAC
>JBDTKB010000313.1:0-20248 GCA_039935555.1 Ginsengibacter sp.
GCTTCCACCACTATTTTATTCAGTCTTTTAGCTAAAGGAAAAAGTAATATTCCGGCAATTAAAGCAGCAATAACGCTTATTGAAAAAAAGACTGCTTTATTATCAAATTTATCCCAGAAACCCGCAAGAATTCCTGATATTTTACCACCTAATGAAGTAGTTATAAACCATCCGCCCATCATTAAAGCAGTTAATCTCCTCGGGGCAACTTTGGAAGTAAGAGAAAGTCCGACCGGGCTTACAAACAACTCACTGATTGTAAAAACGCCGTAGCTGGAAAATATCCATAAGCTGGAAACTTTGTTTTGATAAATATCTGTGGATAAACACGCAAACACCATTACCAGCGAAGATAATCCCGCAATGATTGTTCCCCAGGCAAACTTGCTTGGCGTCGATATTTCCTTACCTCTTGCTTTCATCCATCCGAAAAAACCAACAATTAAAGGCGTTAGCACAATAATCCAAAAAGGATTTATGGATTGATAAATTTCTGTGGAAATAAGTTTCAAATCTTTTCCGGGAGGTGGGTATTTGCTTTTTTGCAGATTTTGAAAATACAAATCGGTACCCTGCTTCGTCATTACTTTTCCGTTTGCATCAGCCACAGCGCGAAATTGTTCATTAACAACAGGAACTTCAGTTGGCTGCGTATTTACATTCTCCAGGAAATTAAAAGGCTTTAATGCCGGCTGTATGGCTTTAGGTGCTTCCCTGTCAGTATATGTTTGGGCCCAAATGGTAAGAGCAGTTGAATTTTGATTGTATATATTCCAAAAAATTATTGATACCCCAAATAAAATTAAAAGGGTGCTAATCCTTTTTTTATCAAAGCCAGTTGCACGATACCATAAACTAAAATAAAAAAATATTATAGGCACACATGCAAATATGAATGCATCGTTAGAATCAGAACCCATAATGTTTCCGGGAATAAACCATCCGATGGCGCCTGCAATTATTGCAGGTAAAAAAACATAAAGCCCTATTTTGGAAAGAGGCATATCTTCTTTTTGTACTGGCTTTATAACATCCGCATGCCTAACGTGTTTTAATCCAAATGCAAACCATATAAGTCCTAATACCATTCCAAATCCCGCCGCAGAAAAAGCATATCCCCAGCTATAATTATTGCGTAAAAATGCCGCAACGAAATTGCAAATAAAGGCGCCGATATTTATGCCCATGTAAAAGATATTATAGGCAACATCCTTCTTAGGTTTTAAATCCGGCCTGTTATAAATATTACCGAGCAACGTGCTAATGTTGGGCTTAAAAAATCCATTACCTATAATGGCACAAAATAATCCTGTGTACATTACCAGGTTACTACCATTCATCGCAATTAAAAAATAGCCAAGCGCCAGCAAACTGCCGCCGAGAAAAATTGATTTCGCATAACCTAAATAGCGATCCGCAATTAAACCGCCAATAAAAGGAGTTAAATAAATAAGAGCTACATAAGTTCCAACAATACTTATCGCAGCTACCGTATCAAGGCCGCGGCCGCCGTGGCCGGTAGTGTCAGTTAAATAAAGGAAAAATATACCGATCATTAAATAGTATCCAAATCGTTCCCACATTTCTGTAAAAAACAAAACATACAATCCGCGGGGATGTTTGCCATGTGCTAAATCGCCGGTATTTGCAGGAATAATTTGATCAATCATAGTTTAATAAATTTTGTTCTTTATGAAATAAATTCCTTTTTTATTGCCTTGTAAAGTACTGATAAATTTTAATTAGCGAAATTGAATTTTATAAAAACCGGATCGCGAATTTTAAATCTTTGTAATCAACGGTGAATAAATATTTCATAAATCATATCTTGCAGTTTTAGCAGTTTTATAATTAAAACCAAATTCTTTTGAAAATTCTTATTCTAGGTGCAGGCGGCAGGGCGCATACTTTTTGTTGGAAGATTAGTCAGAGTGAATTATGTTCTCAGTTATTTATCGCTCCAGGTAATGCAGGTACCGCTCAGTATGGTGAAAATCTGAATGTATCCGAAACTGATTTTGAAGCATTAAAGAAAATATGCGTTTCTAAAAAAATTGATCTTGTAATTGTGGGTCCTGAAGAGCCTTTGGTGAAAGGCATCTATGATTTTTTCAAAAAAGATAAACAGTTATCTCACATAATAATTACCGGCCCTTCGGCTGGCGGTGCGCAGCTGGAAGGAAGTAAAGCTTTTGCAAAGGCTTTTATGAAGCGACACAATATACCGACAGCGAATTATAGGGACTTTGACGAGGATACTTACCTGGAAGGCCTTGAATACCTTAAGAATCATAAGCTACCCGTAGTACTAAAGGCTGATGGCCTTGCCGGTGGGAAGGGCGTTGTAATTTGTAATCATCCGGTGGAGGCTATGGGAGAGTATGAATTGATTATTCAAAAAGCAAAATTTGGTGAAGCGGGAAAGAAAGTAGTTGTTGAAGAATTTCTGGATGGTATAGAACTGAGTGTTTTTGTTCTTACTGACGGTAAAGACTACGTGCTCTTTCCTGAAGCTAAAGATTATAAGAAGATTGGAGAAGGAGACAAAGGTATAAACACTGGCGGAATGGGAGCTGTGAGCCCTGTACCTTTTGCTACGGAACATTTTATGGATAAAGTAGTTCAAAAAATTATTGAACCAACCATTAAAGGATTGCGCGAAGAAAACATAGATTACAAAGGTTTTATATTTTTTGGGCTAATTAAAGTGGATGACGAACCCATGGTAATTGAATACAATTGCCGAATGGGAGATCCTGAAACGGAAGTAGTACTTCTTCGGCTAAAAAATGATTTGGTAAAATTACTTATTGCAACAGAGCAGCAGAAATTACACCTGGAAGAAATCATCATTGACAAAAAAGCTGCAGCTACAATAGTAGCCGTTAGCGAAGGCTACCCAATGGCTTATAAAAAGGGTTATGCAATAGATTTTGGCTACCTCGAAAATCCCGAGGCAATCAAGCATATTGATCCCGAGGAAGGCGGCGTAATGGTTTTTCATGCGGGAACTAAGAAAGAAGGAGAAAACATAATAACTAACGGTGGCCGGGTACTCGCAGTTTCTTCGCTGGCAGATTCACTTGCCGACGCAATTGGGCTTTCAAAAGAAATTTTAAATCAAATTCATTTTGAGGGCATGCACTTTCGAAGGGATATTGGCTATGAATTTATTGAATAAAGCAATCAACCTAAATTGCCTTTAGCCCGCGCTTAATTCCTTTTTCAGAAACAAATTTCGCCACTATATCTTATTAGGTAAGTTGCAAACAATAAAGCTGTATCATCGTCGCAATTTTTATGTTTAGAATGCGTTATTTAATTCGGGTATTTACTTTAAAAACCATCTAAATCAAATCTTTGTCACAATTGTTATTTCGAATTATTTCCTACAACTTTGCATCCATTAGTAATTTTTCAATATCTCTTTAAAACATGGGCCTTTTTAATTTTTTTACTCAGGAAATAGCCATTGATCTTGGTACTGCTAATACACTGATAATTCATAACGATGTTGTTGTTGTAAATGAGCCTTCTATTGTTGCATTAGATCGAAATAATCCAAAAAACATATTAGCGGTGGGCAAAAAGGCATTGATGATGCACGAAAAAACCCACGAAAGTATCAGAACGGTAAGACCCTTGAAAGATGGCGTAATTGCTGATTTTAATGCTGCTGAGCTTATGATCAGGGAAATGATTAAAAAGATCTATCCTAAAAAACCACTGTTTCCTCCGAGTTGGAGAATGATGATCTGCATTCCGAGCAGCATCACAGAAGTTGAAAAACGTGCAGTGAGAGATAGTGCAGAACAGGCGGGAGCGAAAGAGGTATATCTTCTTCATGAGCCAATGGCTGCCGCGTTAGGAATAGGGATTGACGTAGAAGAGCCTGTGGGAAATATGATTATAGATATTGGCGGAGGCACAACAGGAATAACTGTAATTGCATTGGCAGGTATAGTTTGCGATCAATCTATACGAATTGCCGGTGATGAATTTACTGCTGATATTATGGAAGCGCTTCGTCGCTATCACAGCCTGCTAATTGGCGAGCGCACAGCGGAACAAATAAAAATTCAAATCGGTGCAGCTATGAAAGACATAGACAACCCTCCGGAAGATATGCCGGTAAATGGAAGAGATCTGGTTACAGGCATTCCTAAACAGATTATGGTGAGTTACCAGGAGATTGCAGAGGCATTGGATAAGTCGATATTTAAAATTGAAGAAGGCATCTTAAAAGCATTGGAAACAACCCCCCCTGAACTTGCGTCGGATATATATCGGCGAGGCCTTTACCTGACTGGTGGAGGTGCATTGCTAAGAGGGTTGGACAAAAGACTGGCAGCAAAAATTAAACTTCCTGTTCATATAGCCGACGATCCGCTGAAAAGCGTGGTTAGAGGCACGGGCCTTGCATTAAAACATTACGACCGCTATCCATTTGTAATGAGGTAACTTTTTTACCAGGAAATATTTGAACACAACAATGACTTCTTATTCAATAGGAATTATTAGTGTATATTTCAAATAAACTTATTAAATCCTCTCCCTTCGGGCGAGTTGGTAAAGTCTATTATGCGTAATATTTTTCTTTTTATCCGTATATATTTTAATTTTCTTTTTTTTCTATTTCTGATGTGTATATCGTTCTTTATGCTCTTCAATTATAATAGGTTTCATCATACAGTATATTCTTCAACAGCCGGAGAAATTACCGGCAAGGTCAATAAACAATTTAATGATGTTGAATATTACTTTAAGCTCAAACGAACAAATGATTCCCTGGTAAAAGCGAATGCAGTTTTATACAATAAACTTAAGCAGGATTTTGAATTACCGGATACTGTTTCCCGGCTTGCGATTGATACTTTAAGGATCGATACGTTACCCTTTCTAAGAAAATATTTATACCTGCCTGCAAAAGTGGTAGGCAATTCTGTAAGCCAAACTAATAACTACCTGCAGCTCCATCGGGGATCGTTACAGGGTGTCACCGCAGATCTTGGCGTCACGGACATCAATAATTCAGTTATAGGTACTGTAGTTGACGTAAGTAATAACTATTGTGTGGTGATGAGCTTGCTTCACAGGCAAAGCAACATCAGCGCCAAACTTAAGAAAAGCGGTGAAACAGGAAGTGTTGTTTGGGATGGAGTACAAACGAATGTGGTTATTTTAAAGGATATTTCAAAAGATATAAAAGTTTCACGTGGCGATACAATAATCACAAGTGGTTTCTCGGATAAATTTCCATATGGCCTTGTTATAGGCACGGTAATGAATATTGAAAATGATCAAACTTCCAGTACTTTTATCATCAAGGTTAAAACTGCCGCAAATTTCTATAACCTGCAATACGCTTATATTATTAATAATCTCCAAAAGGGCGAACCACAGCAACTTTTAAAAAGCGTGAAAAAAACAAATGAGTAGCTTCGCAAAAAATATCGTCCGTTTTTGCCTTTTCATCTTGGTTCAGGTTTATGTGCTTAACCAGGTGCCACCATTGCACGAACTTGTAACTCCTTATCTGTATTTTTTATTTATACTTTGGCTTCCTTTTAAAATGGGCCGTCGCACCATAATGGTTCTTGCATTTGCAATCGGGTTTTGCCTTGATTGTTTTACAAAAACATATGGACTTCATGCAGCGGCTTGCGTGATGATTGCATATGTTCGCCCGTTTCTTATTAATCTCCTTATTTCGCAGGAAGGCGCAGAAAGTAACTATAACGAACCATCTATTAAAAGTATGGGCCTTACACCCTATTTTACTTATCTAGCAATTTTAACGCTTCTGCATCATACAATGCTTTATTTTCTGCAAGCTTTGCAAGTTGGAGGTTACCTATATTTCATTTTGAAGATTCTCATATCCACGGCGGTTAGTCTGTTATTGATTCTTCTTACGGAATTATTATTTGTGAGAAAACAAAGATTTAGAACAAATACAGTATAGACGTATTATTTTTGCATTTAATTCCGTTCTAAACTAGCCCAACCCCGATTAAATCATTTTAAGTCTGTGCCTGCTTTTAACCAGTCTCGTAAAAACATTATAATAGCCATGTTCTCTTTAATGAGCCTGGGCATTATTATAAGATTATTGGACTTACAGGTTTTTAATACTAAATATTCCGTGATGGCAGATGAACAGGGAAAATTTAGGAAAGTTGTTTATCCCGACAGGGGAGTTTTATTTGACAGAAACGGGCATGCGATTTTAAGAAATACAATTATTTACGATTTAATGGTAACGCCCGGTAAGTTGCGGGGGATGAATTTGGATACGGCAGCTTTATGCAGGATTTTGGATATAGATACAGCGGAATTCAAGAAAAGAATTATCACTTCAATTATTAAAAACCGAAGTTACCGCGCCTCTGTATTTGAGCCACTATTACCACAGGAAAAAATTGCAAGGCTAAATGAAAGTATGTACAAATTTGTACCGGCATTTTACCTGCAAGAAAGGCCAGTGAGAGATTATCCATATGATGCTGGTGGAAATATTCTGGGTTATCTATCCGAGGTGGATTCATCGTTTTTAAAAAATCATGAAGATGAAGGATACCAGGTAGGAGACTATGCTGGCAGGACTGGCCTCGAGCGCAGTTACGAGAGAGTATTAATGGGTCAAAGAGGCATTGAATTTTGGAAACGGGATAATAAAAACCGCCTAACTGACCGGCTTGAAAAGGGAAGATATGATACGGCGGCAATACCTGGAAAAAATTTGCATTTGGCACTCGACGTAAAATTGCAAATGCTAGGTGAGCATTTAATGGAAAATAAAATTGGGGCCATAGTTGCGATTGATCCTAAGACGGGAGGTGTGCTGTCGATGATAAGCAGCCCCACTTATGATCCCGGGCTTTTGGCCGGAGGCGAAAGAAGAAAGCATTTTGCGGAACTCCTTTTGGATCCTCGCCTGCCCATGATAAACAGAACTGTCAATGCCTATTACTCTCCGGGCTCTACTTTTAAAACTTTACAAGCTTTGATCGGCCTCCAGGAAGGCGTTATTACAACATCTACAAGATTTTTATGTACAGGTGCATTTTATGGGTGTGGTAAGCCGATGGGCTGCCTTGACCCAGGCAATTTTAATTTGAAAGGGGCAATTACGGTTTCTTGCAACACGTATTTTGCCAATGTAATGCAAAGAGTGATAAATAACCCTGAATATCAAAATGTAGACAGTAGTTTGAAAGTTTGGGACAACTACATGCATGCTTTCGGCCTTGGTCATAAATTAGGCATTGATATTCCAACCGAAAAGGGTGGATTGATTCCGACACCAAGAACTTACAATAAAATTTACGGGGAGGGGCATTGGAATTTTTGCACTTTCCGTTCAGTAAGCATCGGGCAGGGGGAAGTAAACGTAACACCTTTACAAGTGGCTAACGAAATGGCTTACCTTGCTAATAAAGGCTGGTACATTACACCCCATCTTGTTGATTCAATCGAAGGCGGCGACGTATATGGCATGCTTGATTCATTTAAAACAAAGCATCGTCCTCTTTCAATACCCGATACATTGTTCGAAGCAGTTCACGATGGTATGCAGGGAGTAATGGAAACAGGTACGGGTTCTGCCGCCAAAGTTCCGGGCATTGTGGTTTGCGGTAAAACCGGAACGGTAGAAAATTACTATAAAGGTGTAAAGCAAAAGTCCCACGCTTTTTTTGCCGCATTTGCACCGAGGGAAAATCCGCGGATAGCCATTGCAGTTATATGTGAGAATGCCGGTATGGGAGCAAATTCTTCCGCGCCAATTGCAAGCCTTATGATTGAGCAATATTTAAAAGATTCAATACCCGAACCAGATCGGAAAGAAAAAATAGAAACGCTTGCAAAATTGAACCTGATGCCGGCGCGTATTTATGAAGCTATACGCTACAGGGATTCGTTAAGGCGTGCAAAGGATACTTCTTACATGCAGGAGAAAGGCTATATTAAAATAGCGAAAGATACCATGGGAATTGAAGAGGAAGATGATACGGAAACTTTGGATAAATTAAAGAAAACGAAACCAGATGATCATTTGCTTACTGATACTTTACCATCCGGGAAAAATGAAAGCCGGATATTGAGGCAAAGCCCGGAAGCCACATTGCCCGAGAAACAAAGAAGGCCGGAAACGTCAAAGCCAATAAAATAATTTAACCACTTTTTTTTAATGCGTAGCCAGGCTGTTATATCAAAAGGAATTGACTGGGTTACTATCTGGTTGTATATCTTTTTTGTATGCCTCGGCATTCTTTGTATTTTTTCGGTGGAGTACCACAATAATGAAAATATACTTCAAAATATAACTGCCTTAAAAAAGAACTATTCGAGGCAATTATTATTTGCATTTATTTCCGCTGTCATAGCCATAGTAATCTTATTTACCGATAGTAAATTTTTTACCGCAACTGCTAATCTCGGTTATGCTTTTGGCATCGTGCTTATGATGGCAACTTTTGTTGTTGGAAAAGACATCAATGGTTCAAGGTCGTGGATTCCATTAGGTTTCTTTAATCTGCAGCCTGTGGAAACTTGCAAAATATTTGCAGCTTTGGCTCTTTCAAAATATTTATCCAGGGTTGAGACAAATTTTGGAAAAACGCAATCACAGCTTATTGCAGCCGCTATTGTTTTAACCCCGGCGGCCTTTTCAATTTTGCAAAATGAAACAGGCCTTGCATTGGTGTATTTTGCATTTCTTATTCCAATGTATCGGGAAGGTTTGCCACCGGTTTACCTCATCATTGGGTTTTCGTTTGCAGTGCTCGTAGTAGCGACGATATTGGTTGAGAAAAATACACTGGCGATAATTCTTACAGTAATTGCGGCAATCACTATTTATATTTTGCGTCAAAATATAAAGCGCGACAAAGGCATTCTCCTGATCGTTGTTGCCATATGGATATTGTGCGTGAGTGTACAAAGGTTCGCTGTGCCCTACATCTTTAAACATGTTTTACAGCCGTACCAGGTGGAAAGAATTCTGAATACATTTGGTGTCGATTACGTGCCTGATGATAACGCCGATGTAAAAAAAATTGACGAGCAAAAGCAGAAGGAAGCGCTGAAAACAAAAAAATTAAAGAAAGCAAGAGAAAATTATAACGTAAAACAATCAAAAATTGCTATCGGCTCAGGAGGCTTTATGGGGAAAGGTTTTTTAAAAGGAACACAAACGCAGGGAGATTTTGTTCCCGAGCAGCATACTGATTTTATATTTACAACCGTTGGCGAAAATTTTGGCTTTTTAGGAAGTGGCACCGTAATCCTTTTATATCTGGCCTTCATGCTTCGGATCGTTTTTCTGGCAGAAAGACAACGAAGTACTTTTAGCAGGGTTTATGCATACAGCGTTGCCGCTATTATGTTTTTTCACGTCACGATAAATATTTGCATGACCGTTGGGCTGGCACCCGTAATTGGCATCACCTTGCCTTTAATGAGTTATGGAGGTTCATCTTTATTGACGTTTACTATTTTAATTTTCATTTTAATTCGTTTAGACGCGGACAGGCAAATGGTGTTGAGATAAATGCAAGCCTGAACTTTTATTACCAGTAGAATGAGAACCATGTCCTAAAATGAGGGATTGATAAAAAATTGAAAACATGAAAATTATTCCTCTAAGCGAAGGAGCATTTACGGTAGATCAATCGAAAAAATTTATTCCATTTCAATTGGATAAAGATGACTTGCAGGAAAGAACAAAGGGAAGCTTGCTTGTAGAAATTCAACCATTTTGTGTAATTACGTCAAAGGACATACTTATTTTGGATACAGGGCTTGGGTTTGCCGACAACAATAATCAAATGCAAATCCATAAAAATCTGGCCTTGAATGGTATAAGTCCATTAGATGTAACAAAAGTCCTTTTATCACACTTACATAAAGATCATTCTGGAGGAATAGCAAAACCCGGGAAGAAAGTATTAAGTTTTGAAAACGCAAATTATTTTGTCAATTCCCGCGAGTGGGATTTTGCTTTTGAAAAAGGGCTTCCTTCCTACATCACTGAAGATTTTTTGTTGCTTAAAAACGATAACCGATTGCAACTAATAGAGGGCAGCGGTACAATTGATGAATATATTCATTATGAAGAAACCGGAGGCCACAGCCCATATCACCAGGCATTTATGGTTGAAGATAACCACGAGAAAATTTTTTACGGAGGCGATGTGGCGCCGCAACTGCAGCAAATGAAAAACAGGTTCAAAGCCAAGTACGATTTTGATGGCGCTAAAGCCATGGAATTACGCGTGAAATGGTGGCAGCAAGGAGAAAAAGAAAATTGGACTTTTCTCTTTTACCATGATATCAAGTATCCTTTTTCCAAATTTTAGATTCCCATTATTAAAAAAGGCCTGCCCTAAAAAGGGCCGGCCGTTGCTAACCTATGAAAAACACCTAATCACAAAAATAGGAGAATTTTTAATTTCTCCAATTATAGTTTTTATTTAATAAGTATAATTATAGAAAACAAACGGCCAAAAAGCGTTTAAAACCTTAGTGATTGCGGTTTTGTAGTCGCCGAATTAAAATTGTGCGAAAGTCTCTTTCGGCGTTAAAAAGAGTGTTTAACTTCTGTGGGCCAATAACTTTTTCAAATGCAGGGGAATATTTTTTCCTGGTATTCAACAATTTTTCTTCATTTTCAAGGGCGGGACCATTTTTATAATCCAATTGAAGACTTCGAATTTCATTTTCATATTGATTATAAACAGGCCAAAATTTTTGGGCTTCATCAGGAGTCAGTTGCAACTTTTGAGTAATAAATGCAATTTTGAGTGCTTCAACTTTTTCCCCCCTCGTCTCACTTCCATCCTGGGCCTTAACCCAGAAAAAGCTTACAAACATTACAAAAAATAATAGTATATATTTTTTCATTAGATCTTTTTATTTTATCAATTATTTTTTGCGCCTATTTTATTAAGATAACTATCTAGCGTATTTGCGTCTTGTAAATAATCAGTTTGATCAGGCATTTCACTTACGTCAATATCGTTTAAAAGCGTCGCGTTATCCATTACATTGCCATTTTTTTCAAGATATTTTACAATGTCAGCATCACTTAATTTAGCAATGCCCGCATTCACTTCATCGGCATTTTTATACTGAAAAGAATTTTTTATTGTAATAGCAACTGAAGACGAGCCTCCTGCATTGTTATTTCCATAATAAGCACTTTTAAATATCTCTAAAGAACTAAAAGCAATTACGCCCGTAACAACAGCCGCCGCAGCATATTTTAGCCAGGAACTTCTTTTATTTATTGAAATAACTTTAGCGGGTTCCTTCTTATTTATTTTCTTTGAAATTTCACTTTCAAAGGATTCAAAATATCCATCCGGTACAGAAAATACATTTAAATCTTTAAGCGAAAATAATGTCGGCGAAAGTTTCTGTAGTTCTTCGGCAGCACTTTCAGGGTAAGCAATTTTAATCTTATTAAGAATTGAATCGCTAAGCGTGTCAAAATACCCTTCAGGAACCTTTTGAAGATTTCTTTTACTAATGTTATCAGTAACCGAAGTATCGTTCAACATTGCATAAGCAGCGATGCGTACATCTAAATCCATAAAATAGCCTTCCGGAACCTGGAAAACGTTAATTTTTTCCATTTCCGCGAGCAAAGGACTGATCGATTTTAATTCGTTCAATATTTCTTCAGATTTATTCATTACATCAATTGTGACTCATTTCTTCGCTGTTAGTTTAAGTATTTAATATAAATTCTTCTATTTTTTTAGCGGCATGGTGATAGCTTGCCTTTAAAGCGCCTTCGCTCGTATCTAAAACCCTGCTCATTTCTTCATAAGGCATTTCATCGTAATACCTAAGGTTAAAAACCAACCGTTGTTTTTCGGGCAGCTTTTGTATACCCAACTGGAGTTTCCACTCCAGTTTATTTGCATCAAAATGTGTATCACTTTTCAATTTATTACTTAAACCATTTTCGGCATCACTCATCGACACCAAATTTCTTTTTTTCTGTTGACTTAAAAAAGTAAGCGATTCATTAGTGGCAATCCGGTAAAGCCAGGTATAAAGCTGGCTGTCTTCCCTGAAGTTTTCAAGGCCCTTCCACACTTTAATAAACATGTTTTGTAGTATGTCATTTGTATCGTCGTGATCAACCACCATTCTTCGTATATGCCAATAAAGCTTTTCCTGGTATTTTTTTATAATAGCAGAAAATGCCCGCTCTTTCGTGGCGGGTTCCTTAAAGCTTAATAAAAGTTCCTGGTCATTGGTTTGAGGGATCATAAATTTTTATCTCGCAGCAAAAATAGAAAAACATAATGTATGACTACAATTAAAGTTAAAAGTTTAATCAGTTAAGATTTCAATCTATCTGTCCGGCGAATCATTTTCATAAATTCTTTAAAGCCAGCTTTCATAAAAATTTTCTTTGGCAACGTGTTTAGTAATTTTATTTCCTCTTTAATGCTGGTTTCATTATCAAGGAATCTAAAAATTGTTTCGGCCCGGTTTTTTTTAAAAAGAACTGAAAAAATAGTTTTTCCTTCTAATAATTTATTTGAAAGAATGTGTAACAAGGTACTATCGTAAAAGAAAAATCTCTTCCGGGTATCGGTAGTTTTTGAAGGAATTCCTGTAGAAATAAGTTCTTCAACAATTTTGTCAGACTGCTTTTGTATAAACTTAAACGTATAACCCGTAGATGCTTTAGTTTGTCCGCCGGCAGTTCCAATAAAATACATGCCTTGCTTGAAAAGGGAAAAATTTGCATTTGTCATCGGAATAATGCCAAATTCTTCTTCCATAATTTTATAGTTGGTGATATTTAAAAATTCTTTCAAGTAATTCTCTAATGCTAAATTATATTCGCTGGCAGCCAATAAATTTTCACTGAATAAGGTAAATTCTACAAGGGCTTTTTTTGGAGATAACGGCAATACATACACGAAAGTTGTTCCATTACTTTGGCTAACCCGAAAATCCATCAGCGTAGCTTGCTTTTCATTAAAAAAATCGTCTGCAGTTTCTACTATCCAACCTTTAAAATGTTGAAGCAAATAAAATTTATCTTTTTTTCGTATGGGCGGTAAAAAAACTGAATTGAAAACTATTGTCCTGTCATTTACTAAAACAGGTTTGTTATCTATTTTAATAACCGGAACCGCACTTGTTGTTTCTTCAAAAAAAATCTCTCCATATTCTATATCAATATTCTTTTGAACTTTAATGACGTTAAAACATTTTTCGTAAAAATCAATTCCACGAATCATTTTGTATTGATAGCTGCCAATATCAAGAGATAATGAATTTTCTTCCGTGGTGTTGAACAAGAGTTCGTTCCATTTACAATAAACAATGTCTTCAAAAAATCCATTTTCGTTTTCCCAGAAACACCACGTGCGATCGTTTTTAGTTTTGGGTTCCCTGTCAACAATTAAAATACTTTTCTCTGTAAATTTTTTTGAACTGATCATTCGCATAATGATGCTAAGCGAGGCACACCCTGCACCTAAAAAAATATAATCGTAATTTTTTTGCCGCATTTAAAAAGCAAGTATTAAAAGAAGGTTGTACGATTGAAGATAAATTAATTCAATAGCGTATGAGCGAAATCATGGAACTGAGCTAAAATTAAAGGAGGAAGCTCAAACGGAAGTGGCAGTTGTTGCAACGGTCTTTTTATTATCGGCAATTCTTTTTTTATCAGCCTTAACTTTTTCACGGTATTTTTTTGCGACGAGAAGCATTCCAAAACTTTCACCGTCCTGTTTTTCCAAATGTTTATGATGCATTTTGTGCGCCCACCTGATGCCCCGTACATAAATATTATCACTTCGAGTAAAAAGCTTTATACGCTGGTGAATGATTACATCGTGAACTAAAAAATATGCGAATCCGTACATAGCGATTCCTGCTCCAATGGCAGCTAACCAGAACTTATGATCAAAAGTTCCAAATAAAATACAAAGTATGCTAGGTATAGAAAATATTAGAAAGAACGCATCATTTTTTTCAAAAAAACCGGGCCCTTTTTTATGGTGGTCTTCATGCAAATACCATAAAAAACCATGCATTACAAATTTATGGGTGAGCCACGTAATGCCCTCCATAGTTAAAAAAACTGCCAGTGTTATTAATATGAAATAGATAGCTTGCATTTCACTTACAAAGTTAAGATTTTATAAAAGATTAAACTTTTTCCGGTGAAATAATTTGATCTGTGGCAATGCAATCTTAAACCACTCAGAATATTTCTGCGGGTGTGTTTCCATCGAGGTTTCAATATCTTCTATCTTTTTAAAACAATAATCATTTACCTCCGCCTTATCAGCTTTTATTTCACCATCATACATTCCCGTAAACACATGATCAAATTCATGCTCAGTTAAGCCGTTTGAAAAATTTGCATTATAAATAAAGTTGAACGCAGGCGAAAGCGCTGTCGAAAAACCCATTTCTTCAAACAATCTTCTATTTGCCGCATTTAATATGTCTTCACCTGGCAACGGATGGCTGCAACAGGTATTCGACCAAATTCCTCCGTTGTGATATTTGCCCAAAGCGCGTTGTTGCAACAAAAATTCTCCTTTTGTATTGAATATAAAAATACTGAACGCCCGATGCAACAAGCCCTTTACATGGGCTTCCATTTTTTCCATCGTTCCTGTTTCCATGTCCTTTTCATTCACTAATATCACTTCGGTCAAAATAGTTGATGCCTTTAAATTTTATTAAATTAGGTTAAGCCTGTTTTTTACCCCGGCCTTTATTAAAATAAGTGCCTTGGAGTAATTCGGAATTCTTATTCGCTGATCAAGAATTTTTGCAGCCTGGGTACGTTTTATTTTTTTAAATAAAGAAAGATAATATTTATAAGCAACGTATACGCCAAATCTTGCTTTAAATGGCAATTGAGTTATACCATTATAAGCGTTAATGAAATCTTCCATAATCTCATCTTCAATATTTTTTTTGATGACCGAAGAAAAGTTTCGAAAATCAATGTCCGGAAAATAAGTTCGCTCTAATTGGAGGTAATCTGATTTTACGTCCCGCAAAAAATTTACCTTTTGAAAGGCTGCTCCAAGAGATTGTGCCGCGGGCTTGAGATTTTCAAACTTTTCTAAATCCCTTTCGCAAAATATATTAAGGCACATTAGTCCAACTACTTCAGCGCTTCCATATATATATTCCTTGTAGTCCGTTTCATCATACTTTGTTTTATGAAGATCATACTCCATGCTTTTAAAAAAAGCCTCAATCAGGTTTAAATCGATTTCATATTCATTTACAGTAGTTTGAAAGCTATGCAGAATCGGGTTAAGACTTATTCTTCTTTCAATAGCCTTATATGTTTCAATCTTAAATTCACGCAAAAGTTCTTCTTTGTCAAACTCATGAAACGTGTCTACGATCTCATCAGCAAAACGTACAAAACCATAGATGTTATAAATGGGAGTTTGCAAATCTTTATGCAGTAATTTAATTGCTCCGCTGAAAGACGTGCTATACTTATTTGTAGTAAACTTGCTACACTGGCGGCTTACATCATGAAATAATTGCATCATAATCCGTGGATTGTGTTCATGATAATTTGGATATAAAAATACGCTTTAACAATCAAAATAATTCACCACCTCCCTTGCGACAACCTCTCCACTTATTAATGATGGTGGCACTCCGGGGCCGGGCACTGTAAACTGGCCGGTATAAAAAAGATTTTTGACTTTTTTACTTCTACATGAAGGCTTCAAATTTGCTGTTTGTAACAAAGTATTGGCCAACCCATACGCATTGCCTTTATAGGCATTGTAGTCATTTACGAAATCACTAGGCCCGAAAGTTTTTTTATAGATAATATTATTTTTTATTTCTTCTCCAATATGGTCTTCAAATCTTTTAATTATTTTTTCAAAATAATCATCTCGTAAACTTTCATCATCGCCTTTTAATCCTGAAGCCACGGGTATTAAAAAAAATAAATTATCGCATCCTTCAGGTGCTACACTTTTATCACTTACAGATGTTGCGCTTACATAAAAAAGTGGATTTGAGGGCCATTCTTTTGTTGTATAAATTTCGTCTCCATGTTTATCAAAATCAACATCAAAAAATAAAGAATGATGAGTAATATTTTTCAATTTTTTATTAAGCCCAACATAGTATAAAAGACAGCCGGGAGCCAAAATTCTTTTGTTCCAATATTTTTCACTATAACTTCTCAATTTTGGTGGAAGTAATTCCATCTCTACAAAATGATAATCAGCACTGGCAATTACTACATCGGCTTTATAATCTTTAATTAGTTTTTCCCCGTTTTTTAAATATTCTGTTTTAACGCCCTTCGCAATTTTTCCTTCAGTATTTATTGAAACTACATTTTCATTAAACTGAAACTTTACGCCCAACTCCGTCGCCACTTCAACCATACCCTTGACAATGCTAAACATTCCGTTTTCAGGATACCAGGTTCCACCTTTTATATCAGCAAAATTCATCAAGCTGTATAATGCAGGTGTATCCTTTGGCAAAGCCCCGAGAAATAAAACCGGAAACTGCAATAGCTGCTGAAGTTTTGGGCTTTTAAAGTGATTTGCAATGTGTGTTTTAATGGAAGAAAAAACTTCTAGTTTGAAAAGTCCTTTTATTAAATCCAAATCTAAAAACTCATACAATGATTGCCCCGGCTTTTGAACTAATTTATTAATTCCAACCTCATATTTATATTCTGCCTGCGCTAAATAATTATCCAGTTTTTTTCCGCTTCCTTCTTCAATATTTTCAAACAGGTTTTTTAATTCTTCATAGTTTGCCGGAATATCCAGCGACTCCTTTTCCCAATAAATACGGTAAGATGGATCCAATCTTTTCAACACGTAATAGTCAGCTCGCTTTTTTCCAAAGCTTGCAAAATATCTTTCAAATACATCCGGCATCCAATACCAACTTGGGCCCATATCAAAAACGAAACCTTTTTCTTTGAACATTCTGGCCCTGCCTCCAGCAATCTCATGTTTTTCAACTACAGTTACGTCCCATCCGCCTTTTGCTAAAAATGATGCGGTAGAAATACCAGAAAAACCACCGCCTATTATTACTGCTCTTTTCAATTTAATTATTCTAATTCAAAAGATAAGCATTCTAAAATAAACTCCTTTAGATGTATCTTGTCTAATACCTCGTTATCTTTTTCTTTAAAAGTTTCCTGGCAAAATGTATCCTGCTTTTTATAGTTCCAAGTGGCTCATGCAACATTTCTGCTATTTCATGATATTTATAGCCGTCAAAATATAAAACGAATGGATCTTTAAAAATCGTTGGTAAGTAATAAATCGCTTCATGAATTTCCTTCAACCTCATTCCGCTTTCTGCAAGATTTGAAATGGACGATTGGTTATAATCCAGTAAAAAATCATTTGGTGTAGAATCAAAAACAACTTGTTGCTTTGTTTTTTTACGGTAATTATTTATAAAAATATTCCGCATGATCGTGTACAACCAAGCTTTGATATTTGTGCCGTTATTATATTTCTCACTATTGGCAATCGCCTTGTACATCGTCTCCTGAACAAGATCTTTAGCACTTTCTTTATCCCGCGTAAGCGTAATGGCAAAAGGATTTAAAAAATCCGAATTTCCTAAAAGCAGTTGATTAAATTCTAATGTTGACATGTATAATGTTTAATCTTTAGTAATGTAAAGTTAAACAAATATATTTTAAAACAAATAATTTTGATTAACCTTTTTAAATAAAAAGCTAAACAAAGCTGGTGCCAAAAAAATTATGAAAAGTAAAAAGTTGTCTGTCAATTATATTTCTGAAATAAATTGAAAAACCTCGGCAAGGGATTTTTTAAAAATAATTTTTGGTGGAATTTTTTTCACGTAGCTGGCCGTTAACCGCCCCGACATGATTATGGGAATATTGCGAAAATCCTTATGAAGGATTGATAGAAATTTGTCAAAATTAAAATTTTGACCGGCAGTGGTTAGGTGTGTATAGAGATATGTGGGGTTTTTCAAAGAAGTAACAGTCTTCAATTCCTCTAGGGGAATATTTGCTCCAAGGTAGATAATAGTTATTCCTTTTTGCTTAAGTAAATAGGCGACAAACAACAATGAAATTTCATGAAATTCACCTTGAGGCAAAAAAAGGCAAATGGAAGTTGACGACACTTTTTTTAGGGGTAAAGAGTCAATTCCGGCGATAAGTTTTTGCCTTATTATATTACTAACCAATCTTTCATGCACAGGGTTAATGTGCTTTGTAAGCCATAAAATACCAACTTTATCAAGAAACGTAAATATAATTTTGAGAATAGTTTCTTCAACCCCCTTTGCCTCAATAGATTTGTTTAAAATGCTTTCAAATTTTTCTCCATCAAAATGAATCATGCTTTGTATGAGCTCGTTTACGGTAATATTTGCCCTTGCCTCAGGGTCGGTAATTGACAATACCGAATCAAAAATCACCTCTTCGCTCATTCTATTTATGTGCGAAATTTTGTAACCGTATTTATTGAGTAAAGCAATGTTTAAAATAATTCTCAACTCCTCGTTTGAGTAACGGCGGATGTTGGTGTCTGAACGGTTTGGTTTGAGAAAGGAATAACGTTTTTCCCAAATTCTAATAGTATGTGCCTTTATACCAGAAAGATTTTCAACATCTTTTATTGTAAAAAGCATATAATTTAATTTAAGCTATTACAATAAATTTCATAAGATGTTTGAAATACTACTGTAATAAAAGCACATAGATTTTTGTTCAATATTTTTAACTCAATAATGAATTAGACAAATCCCGCTCTTTCGGAAGCGTTTTAAAATATTTATGTACCAGGTTATTATGAGGAAAGATAAGTGTGTAGCCGGTTAAGAAAATTATTAATAAATCGATCGGGGTTGAAGCATTTTCCCGGTACCATAATTCCAGTTCGCCTTTATACGGATAAATGGACGCATACATTTCTCTCGGGTCTTTTGCCTCAGAAACAATTCTTTCTTCATCCCTGAAAATAAGGGAACCAATGCCGGTAAGACCGGGCTTTAAATCATAGATTTTTTTCTTCACTTCATCATTATATAAATCAAAACTAACCTTCATTAACGGGCGCGGGCCAACAATAGACATTTCGCCTTTGTAAACATTAATAATTTGAGGGAGCTCATTTATTTTGGATATTCTTAAAAGTTTTCCAAAAGCAGTAACTCTCGGATCGTTTCTTATGGTTATTTCCCCGGTGCCAATATTTGAACTGTTTTTTTTCATGGTAGAAAACTTCCAAATCTTGAAGGGACGGGTTTTATATCCAATTCTTTCCTGTAAATAAAAAATCTCGTGCTCCCCTGTAACCAGCAAAATTATCATTATACAAATAAAGATTGGTGATAGGATTACCAGCGTTACTGTAGCTAAAAATAAGTCTATGAGGCGTTTCATCACTTTATACATAGCGCTTGTTTCCGGTTTATAGATGCTATTCTTTAAGGGTTGCAATTATAATGTAATGTATGTTGAAATTAATATTTTCATACACGATTAAAATATTTCCTTTATTTTCTTACTTACATTCAGCAGGTCTTCGTCAGTAATATTTGTAGAGCATGGAATGCTGAGGCAGCGCTTATATAAAAAGTCAGAGCGATTAGTATTGTTATAAAATATATCATTTTTAAACATAGGCAACTGGTTCATAGGGACCCAAAAAGGGCGGCTTTGTAATTTATTATCATTTAAAATTTTTAATAAATCCTTTTGCCGTTTTGATTTTAAAGTCGGCATCCACCAATTTGGATTCACATCTTTACTAATTTCCTGAAATTCGATATCGCCAACTCCATTCAATTGATCTTTATAAAATTTAATAATTTCTTTTTTTCTTTTTAAGAAGGCGGGTAATTGTTCCATTTGAGCTACGCCCATTGCCGCAGCTACATTTACCAATCGGTAATTGTATCCAATTTCGTCGTGTATATATTCAAATGGATCGCTCTTTGCCTGGGTAGTTAGGTGTTTTGCTTTCTTTGCAAGTGTTTCATCATCAGTAATAATCATGCCGCCACCACCTGTGGTAATGATTTTATTTCCATTATAACTGAGCGTTCCTAAAAGGCCGAAACTTCCCGCGTGTCGGCCTTTGTAATAACTTCCGAGGGCTTCGGTACTATCTTCAATAACTACGAGATTATATTGTTTTGCAAGTGCAAGTAATCGATCCATATCGCAAATATTACCAAGCACATGCAC
>JBDTKB010000314.1:0-4196 GCA_039935555.1 Ginsengibacter sp.
GCATCATTTTTCCAATAGAAATTAAAATCTGCCTTCTGCTTCAGGTTAAGTGCCTCCTGGTATCTCTCTAAAATTGGCGCTGCCGCAGCAATCGGAATTTTCAGGTTTAATTTTTTAAAAAAAATAATTTTTCCATCAATTTGATATTCATTTTTCCATAGATTATAAGAAGCATACTTATTTCCAAACGAAGAAATTGTTTTTTCAAATTTAAGTCCGAAGAATCGGAAAAAACTATGTGATAGTGCTCTTAACGACATTTAAGAAATTTTAATATTGTTGCTAAAATCTATAAATCCCCTGTACTGCGCCTGGTAAGGATTTAATTCAGTTTCTGCCAACGGGGGTTTAACCCGTACATGGCCAAGGTCAAGCATTTCTTTGCTGATGTTATTTATCGTGAAATACAGCCCGATAGCATAATCTTCTTCTACCAAATTGATATCTTCCAAAAAGCCATTGATTTCAAGATGCTTATTGTCAAAGACAAATTTATTTATGAATGGTCTTAAATCTATAACGGCTACACGCACTCCTTTCAGGCTATAAATTAATATACAGAAATCGGAAATTTCCGGTGATTGAGCTTTAATAAAATCCAACCTGATTTGAAATTGCAAATGTGATCCTGTCGATTCAACTATCGAATGAAAATCAAAATGGCTAAGTTGAATTTCTTCCGTGAGAGCAATTTCACCTAACCATTGATCTTTATTACTTGATAAATAATTTGAAATAAGTGTCTGCGTCGCACCTTCGCTAATCTTTTGCCCTTTTTCAAGAATGACCACTCTTTTACATAATTGTTCTATCGCATTCATATCATGGCTTACAAATAAAACTGTTCTGCCACTTTTGCTTACCTCGTCCATCTTTCCGAGACATTTTTTTTGAAAAGCCGCGTCGCCAACAGCCAACACTTCATCTATAATTAGTATTTCAGGTTCTAAAAAGGCAGCAACGGAAAAGGCTAGACGCAGTTGCATACCACTACTGAATCGTTTCAATGGAGTATCCAGAAATTTTTCCACGCCACTGAACTCAACGATGGCATCAAAATGTTTGTCGATTTCAAATTTTCGCATACCCAATATGCTGCCATTCATATAAATATTTTCACGGCCGCTCAGCTCAGGATGAAAGCCTGTACCAACTTCGAGTAAACTCGCCACTCTCCCTCTGCAAATAATTTTTCCGTGTGTAGGTGGAGTTATCTTACTTAATATTTTAAGTAGCGTGCTTTTACCAGCGCCGTTTCTACCAATTATTCCAACACTTTCCCCGGGATAAACATCAAAGCTCACGTCATTAAGCGCATAAAATGTTGTATCATTTTTATCCTGTCTTCTAAAGGGTTTCGCAATAGCATCGCGTAGCGAAAGATATCTTTCCTGCTTTGCGCCAATTTTAAATTGCTTGGTAATATGTTGTACTTCTAATATTGGTTTCATTATGCTAAATCCGCAAAGTATGCTTCGGTTTTTCTAAAAGTGAATACGCCCATGATCAATAATAATATGGCAACGATGCTGCCTAACATTACCGACTGCCAATCTACCTGCTGCCCTGTAAATACACTCCGGCAAAGCTGAATTGCCGACGCTATCGGGTTTGCTTTCATTATGCCATTTATCAAGGGATTGGTGAATGCCTTTGATGAATACAAAACCGGGTTGGCAAACAATAAGAATTGAATTAAAAAAGGAATCAGGTATTGAAAATCTCTGAACTTAACGTTTAGCGCCGCCAGGAACGTGCCCAGCCCGAAAGTCGTAACGATCGTAATTAAAATACCTAACGGCAAATACACTAATAATTTTAAAATACTAACATTCTGGTGGTAATAAATAATTACGAACAGGTAAATAATTAAGGCGAAAAAGAAATCTACCAATGCGGTAAGTATTGCGCTCATCGGGATAATCAATCTTGGGAAATAAATTTTCTTAATGATGTTCGCATTCGTGACCATGCTGTTGGCGCTATTGAGCAAGCCGTTGCTAAAAATATTCCAAATGAGTAACCCGCTTAAGGCGAAGACGGGATAAGGTATTCCATCACTGCTTACTTTTAAAGCGCGACTGAAAATAAGTGTAAACATCACCATCATTACCAATGGTTGAAGCACAGCCCAAAGTATTCCTAAGGCGGCTTGCTTGTATTTTACCTTAACATCGCGCCAGGTGAAAAAATAGAATAATTCCCTGTATTGCCATAACTCTTTTAAGCCGATGGAAAATTTATTTTGGGGTTTTATTTCGTACTCAATCATTAAAAAAGCTTTGAATAATTAATGATTTCATCGGGCTTACGTACACAAATTATCGAAATAATAATTGGAATGATTTTAAGGGCATTCGATAAATATGTTTGCAGAAAAAGTCCTTTTGATACAAACATTAATTTGAAAGTATTACAGGTTGCCGACCAAATAAAAGGGCAGCTTCGGAGGACAACATATTTCCTCTTCGCAAGAATATGCGACATATAAAAGTTAGGGTTCATGTGCGTAAAAATCTAATTCTTTACATCTAACGTATTTTTTGCAATTAGATTGTAGTAAAAACACATATTTGCATTTAATAGTAATGGGAATTATACTTACGCTAGTCCAAAATGGAATGATACCATTCAGCAGTTTCCCGGGCCATTCTTTCCGCATTGTAATATTCGACGTATTTGCGATAGGCATTTTCAATTATGCGGGTTCTTTCGACCGGAGATTTTAATAAATAAATTATTTTTTCTGCGAGTGCTTTGCTATTCTTTTTTGGCACCAAAATTCCCGTTTCATTGTTTTCAATAATTTGATTGGCTGCCTCCGCATCAAAAGCGATTACAGGAATTTTTAATGCAAAAGATTCTATGTAAACGAGGCCAAAAGATTCAAATAAAGATGGTAAAATCATGATTTGACATTGTGCTGCATATTTTTTTGGAGATGCAAAACCTACAAAATCAATATGCTGCAATACGTTTAGTGCTTTGGCCTTTTGTATCAATTCCTCTTTTAATGGCCCATCGCCGGCTAATATTAATTTTAATTGTGGAAATGCCTGGATCACTTCGGGAAGCGCCTCAATTAAATAAATATGTCCTTTTATCTGCGCCATTCTTCCGACCATTAAAATTTTGGGATCTCCTGGTATAATTGTTTCGTCTTCAATTGTCGAGGGCATGCTGATGCCATGATGTACAAATTTCATTTTTTCTTTTCCCAAATTCACATAATTATATACATCAGAAATAGCCTGCGACACAGCCAGGTTATGATCTATATTGTTGATGACCCAGCGCGAAATATAATAATAAGAATTGTACCTGATTTTTTTATTGCCCAGCCCGATTTGTAACAAATATTCTTCTTCATAGCCATGTTTTGTCGAAAGAATAATTAGCTTCTTAAAGAACAACCTCTTTATTAATACTGCAATAAAATCGGCACTAAATAAATTCGAATGAACAATGTGAATGTCCTGGGATTTTAAGTATTTATAAATTTTTCTTGCTGTGTTTAGGTAAGATATTTTTGAATTGATTGTAAGTAAAGATGCCTTTATACCTTTTGCGTTCATTTCTGCGCAGTACGCTTGCAAGGCCGCGGAATTTTTGTTTGGGCAAATGCAGATGAGTTCACAATCAACGTCATATTTTTTGAGTTCCGGCAACAGGTACAACAAGTATTTTTCAGCCCCCGCAATGCCTGTTGTATAAATGAGATGAAGAATGCGCAAGGAGAAGTGATTTTATTTTCAGCCAAAAAAAACATAATTAAGTGGTACTGCCAAATTGGATAATAATGCTTTATTGAATTGTTTTAAATGATCAATTAGAAATACATGTAGCAAAAAACAATATTTCATCAGCCAAGGCCAAAAATGGACCCATGCATGCTTTTTTGAAAAAAACTTATAACGTCAATTAACTTATTTTTGAAAATTACTTTTCAGAACTTCTTAAAATGAAATCTATTTTTAAAAAGAAGATAGTCACTACACTCATTGACTATTTATCGAGTCCTTTTTCGTTACTTGCGGTTTTGTGGCTAAAGCCCATAAGTGTCATGCTGCGGTTTTTACCCGTGAACAACAAAATATTTATGAGGTTTGGGCTGTTACCCGTCAGAGATCATTACTATCAACCTTTAATAAATCCCCGTAAGCATCTAAAAAAGTCTTTGAGAGAGGACAGGCATC
>JBDTKB010000315.1:0-15040 GCA_039935555.1 Ginsengibacter sp.
TGGCCTCTGGCGAGATGGTGAAATTACTTTCAGTAGATGGCAATATTATTGAAGTAGATAAAGCTTTTTTAAAACCCGTTCCACACTTGCCTTCCGTAAGTAATGAAGAAGCAAGAAAGGGTATACCGGGGAAGAAATTTGTGATGGTGATAGATCTTTCACGTTGTAACAATGTAAAAGCATGCCAGGTTTCGTGTAACCATGCGCACCATGTGCAGGATCACCAGAACTGGATAAAAATTTACCCTATGCAGGATGCACCAAAAGAAGCTCCATACTGGCAACCTACCACCTACATGCATTGTGATGAACCGCCTTGTGTAAAGGTGTGCCCGGTAGATGCTACCTTCAAAAGGCAGGATGGAATTGTGTTGATCGATAGTGACAGGTGTATTGGCTGTCGTTTTTGTATGGCCGCATGTCCTTACTCAACCCGTGTATTTAATTGGGGAGAAGACCCCGAACTTCCGGTGGATATTGCCGACCAGCCATACAATCCTGAAACAAGCTTACCACAAAAAAAAGGAACAGTTGGTAAATGCGACTTCTGCCCGGATATGACACGCAAGGGTATGCTGCCACATTGCGTTTCCGCCTGCCCTAACGGTGTATATTTCTTTGGAGATATGATTGAAGACTCTGTCACTAACGGAGCAGAAACTTTTCGTTTCAGCGACCTCGTTAGAGACAAGGCAGGCTATCGCCTGATGGAAGATTTGGGAACAAAACCAAGTGTTTATTATCTCCCAGCGGTAAACAGGAATTTTAAATTTGAAGAAGGGCTTAAAAAAGATGAGCCGGTTCAAAAAAAATCTTAAACTATAATGGAAAATCTGCAAGGTTTATCTGCCGAACAAATTACAAATGATTTACTACCGCAAAAATTTGGTCGCAGGGGAATGATATGGACTGCCGGGTTAATTGTTATATGCTGTGTTGGTGCATTTGCCTATATCAAACAACTTAGGGAAGGTTTAATAGTTACCAACATGGGCGATTATGTGTCGTGGGGAATATATATTTCAAACTTTGTTTTCTTTGTTGCCGTAAGCCTGGTGGGATCACTTATTACGGCAATTTTTCGCCTATCCGGCGTGCCGTGGCGTACACCACTAACACGCATAGCCGAAATTATCGCCGTATCAAATATTACTTTTGCCGCACTCATTATCGTGGTAGATATGGGCCGGCCAGATAGAATATTTTATTTGTTCACTCACGGTCGCATCCAGTCCCCGATATTGTGGGATGTAATCGTAATTACAACCTATTTCTTCCTAAGCTTATTTCTGTTATACATCACATTGATCCCGGATGTTAGAATGATGATCTCATTGAAAAATAAGCTGGGCAAGCCGTTTTCAAAGCTATATAAATGGATGGCTTCATTTTGGAAAGGGACAGCGGCACAGGAAAAAATCAGGAATAGATCCATTACGATACTTTGCATTACAATTGTACCGGTTGCGTTCTGCATACATACAGTTACTTCCTGGTTATTTGCAACAACCTATCGTCCGGGTTGGGATAGCAGCAATTTTGGTGCTTATTTTGTTTCAGGAGCTTTTCTGGTCGGAGCCGGCGCGGTAGTGGTGGCGATGTTTGTTTTTCGCCGTGTTTATAAACTGGAAAAGTATATCACTGAATTTCACTTCGATAAAATGGGCAGGATAACGGTTATGCTTGCACTATTATATCTATATTTTAATGTGAATGAATTTTTAGTTCCCGCCTTTAAAATGAAAGAGGAAGAGAAGGATTATTTAAATGGCCTTTTCACAGGTGATTATTCTGTCATGTTCTGGTTTGCTATTATGGTAGGGATGATTATCCCGATATTAGTCCTGGTATTTAAAAAAGGCAGAAAACCGTTGCCAATGTTTATCGTTGGTGTAATGGTGGTTATCGGTGCGTGGTTTAAGCGATATCTTATTGTGACGCCAACATTGCTACATCCTTTTTTACCCAAATATGATTCCCCTGCAAGGTTCAGTCATTACTTTCCTAGTTGGGAAGAGTGGGCCATTACCATTGGTTCCATGGCAGGAGTATTACTTATTATTACTTTTTTTGTAAGAGTGTTTCCAATAATATCAATTTATAAAACACTGGAGGATAAAAATGAACTGATTAAACTAACTGAAAAAATTGAAGAATATGAAAATGTCCCGGTTTCTTAAATCTATTTTAATTCCATTTTTCGTGTGTGCGATTTCCGTTAGTACAACCTATGCACAGGATACCACTGCGGTCTCTCCTGTAACACTAAGCCTCCAATATTTTCTACCTGTAAACAATGTGCCTTACCTGGAAGTAACTACTAAAAGAAAAGTGGGACGTAAATTTGAAGCTGTAAAGAAAGTGCCGGTAAGTATTTACTTCACCGACGCAGTAGCAGGCAATCTACTTGGCAAAGTTGTTACAGATTCTATTGGAAAAGCAAGAATTGGCCTGCCGCCTTCTTTTAAAAATACATGGGATTCGCTCAATGAATTTAAATTTCTTGCACAATCTGATTCATCCGCCGGGCAGGAAATGTTGAGCGCTGACATTACGATAAAGAAAGCGATGCTTACCGTTGATACAACCTCCGTTGAGGGAGTAAGAACCGTTGTAGGTGAGTTGAAAGAAAAAAGTGGAAATTCATGGGTGGCTGTTAAAGATATTGATATGCAACTTTCCATAAAACGTATGCTGGGTAACTTATCGGTGGGTGATGAGGCAACTTATACCTCTGATTCTACAGGCTTGTCAAGCGCCGAGTTTAAAAAAGATTCAATTCCGGGAAATGAAAAAGGAGACATTACGCTGGTTGCCAAAGTAGATGATAATGACACATATGGCACTCTCGTAGCAGAAAAAACAGTAAACTGGGGATCCGCAATCAGGCCGCCGGTAGACTTCTTTGCTCAAAGAACGTTATGGTCAACGCGCTTCAGAACTCCAATATGGTTGTTAGTTGTAGTGTATTCAATTGTTATCGGCGTATGGGGAACAATAATCTATTTAGCATTTCAACTGATAAAAATAAAAAAACTAGGTACTGAAGCAGGATAATGTAACAATGAATTGCAAATATGTTTCGCCTTCTTCGCGACGGGCAACGATCGTTATTTGGCATTATTATTAAATAACCGCACGATTTTGAAAAGTAAGATATGCCAGGTAAAAAACTTGAACAATTAAAAATTGAGGTAGATACCTGGAAAAGATTTATTGATTTTTTCTGTGAGGAGAATATTCATTTAAAAAACAGGCTTTCGAATATTCTTAAGAACAAGTTTGATACAACATTACTTGAGCAAATGGACAATTTTCAAAGCAAATTTATAAAGCATGATGAGTTAATTATCTTTCTTAAAAAGGATATAGCAGAACTGGACAAATTATTAATGATTGAAAAATCAAACGGAAATAAGAGCAATGATGTTCTTGATAATAAGTTCAATAAATTTAGATATAACCTTGTTAATTCTGAAAAACAATTTTATCAACTCCAAGTAGATTTTAATGGCTACCTGGCGAAAAATATGCTCTGATATTAAGTAGTATTGGTTAAATTTTATTTGGCATCATTTCAACTTTCTTGTAACTAGTGAAAATCTTATCTTACAAACAAATGTTCATTCATTTAATATTATATCCATCGTAAACGCAACATTTTTATCGACCATTTTTGATGTTGACTTTCATATTGTGCACTCCTGGTGTCTATGTGCATTCTTAATCCAATTTATTTTTGAGGCTAAAATTCCTGCTACTGATACTTGAAAAAAAGTCAATCTCTATGGTAATTTTTTTTATTTCAACTTTATAAAAAATTAAATTTAAGCGTCACAAAATATGGAGTATAATAAAAATGTTTCAGCGGAAGAGGCTGTAAAAATTATCCAATCCGGAAACAGGGTTTTTATTCATGGAAGCGCTGCAACGCCTGTTCATATTTTAGCATCGCTTTGGCAAAGGCATGTGGAATTAAGAAATGTTGAACTGGTAAGTATCACAACGTTTGGAAATATTAATTTCAATGACCCGTTGTATAGAAAAAGTTTCTTTGTAAACTCTTTGTTTGTTTCTGAAAACAGCCGGGCGGTTGTCAATAGTGAATACGGTGATTATGTTCCTATTTTCCTTAGCCAGATTCCGCAATTATTTAAAAGAAATATACTGCCGATAGATGTGGCTATTGTACAAGTTTCGCCACCGGATGTTCATGGGTACTGCTCATTAGGAACTTCCGTTGATATTGCCAGGGCCGCCGTTGGTACTGCAACGCACGTTATTGCGCAGGTGAATTCAAAGATGCCCCGCACGCATGGTGATGGGTTTATTCATGTTAATAAAATTGATTCGTTGGTATGGCACGATAATGATTTACCTGAAATTGATTATCAATTAAAGTCCAATGATACGATAATTCAAATAGGCCGGAATGTGGCATCCCTTATAGACGACGGCGCAACCTTACAGTTAGGGATAGGCGCTATTCCTGACCAGGTACTACGCAACCTTGTTAACCACAAAGGCCTCGGCCTTCATACTGAAATGTTATCAGATGGCGTAATTCCATTAATAGAAAAAGGCGTGATTGATAACAGTCGAAAGAAGCTAAACGTGGGCCGGTCTGTAACAAGTTTTATGGCAGGCACAAAAAGATTGTATGATTTTGTAAATGACAATCCTTCCATAAGGGTGATGGATATAGGTTATGTAAACGATACCTCCGTTATAAGACAGAACCCGAAAGTAGCCGCGATAAATAGCGCCATTGAAATTGACCTAACGGGGCAGGTATGCGCAGATTCTTTTGGTACGTACCAATATTCGGGGATTGGCGGACAAATGGATTTTATACACGGCGCTTCTTTATCAGAAGGTGGAAAGCCTATTATAGCCATGCCTTCCATTACATCAAAAGGAATTTCAAGAATTGTTCCTTTTTTAAAAGAAGGGGCAGGGGTAGTTACCACACGGGGCCACGTGCATTGGGTGGTAACTGAATTTGGGATGACGAACCTTTTTGGCAAGAATCTAAAACATAGGGCAAAAGAATTAATTCGCATAGCCCATCCTGATCACAAAGAATCCCTGGATAAAGCTTTTTATGAACGGTTCAAATTGTAATCCTATAAAATAAGATTTTGGATAACGCTTTACTATTTCCCCGATAAAAGTGATTTAGAAGCGTATGGCAACTTGAACACTAAAAAATTTTTCCGCAGGATCAAAAGACTTTATTTTCGAAAGGCCATGATTTCTATCATTCTCCGGCTTGTTGATAGTCAGTAACATATTTTCATAAACATTTTACTTTTGATACAACTAATAGACGTTCTTCTTTCCTAATATTATAACACGCTGATGAATCAAAATAGTGCCGCTTCCCTGGATGATTTTTTTATAGCAGGACTTAGTTATAAAAATTCCGATGCAGTAACAAGGGGAAAATTTGCAATAAATAAAGAACAATATTTAAATATTCTTAAACTTGCTCCTTCTTATGGAATTGATAATTTAATTGTTCTGTCCACCTGTAACCGAACTGAAATTTATGGCTTTGCTAAAAACGCTTCACAGTTGATAGAATTATTGTGCAATGAAACTAATGGCAGCATAGAACTGTTTCAGAAAATGGCTTATGTAAAAAAAGGGTTAGATGCAATTGCTCATTTATACAATGTAGGATGCGGCCTCGATTCTCAAATACTTGGCGATTATGAAATCACAGGCCAGTTGAAAAAGGCGATAAAAGTTTCCAGGGATCATAAATTTATCGGTGCCACTTTTGACCGGCTGCTTAATAGCGTTTTACAATCTTCTAAAAAAATTAAAACTGAAACACTCATAAGCGAAGGTTTAATATCTGTGTCTTTTGCGGCAGTTAAATACATGAAAGAAAAAACAAAATTTACTGATAAACACAATATATTAGTATTGGGAATAGGTAAGATGGGAAGCAACACATGCAAAAACTTGGTGGACTATTTTGGAACGACCAATATCACCGTAATTAACCGGACTGAAGAAAAAGCTTTCGAACTTGCCCAAAAATTAAATTTACGATTTGCTCCAATAAGTGAATTGCCCAAGGAGGTGGCGGCATCAGATATTATCATTATTGCCACAGACGCCGCCGAGCCGGTGCTGTTAAAATCTCACCTGGAAAATAAGGGCGATAAATTACTCATTGATCTCTCTATCCCTTGTAATGTGGAAGCCGGATCTGGAAAACTCCCCAATATAACATTGGTAAATATTGATCAACTTTCTGCCATTAAAGATGAAAGCCTAAAAAAGCGTAAAGCGGAAATACCAAAGGCCAAAATAATAATAGAGGAAAACCTCGCGGAATTTTTAAAGTGGCATGAAATGCTTAACCAGGTGCGCGTTTTAAAGGTTATCAAATCAAAACTCGAGCTTATTCAAACACAGCTTTTAATTGCGCCTGAGCCAGCATATAATAAAAGATCAGCTAAAAAAGATCAAACAATACAACGGGTGATTAACTCAATTGCTCCCAAAATCTATGCGGCAAATAATCACGGCTGTTCCTGCATTGAAGCAATAAATAATTTTATGACTACCTCGTAAAATGAAAAAGAGGGGTTTAAGAAAATATTTTTTGTTTTAACCATTAAGTTTTTACATTATTTTTTGCAATCTTTCTCGGCTTCAATCTTTAATCCCTACGCGTTATAAAGTTTTTTTTTCTTTGGAATTAACTTTTATTTGAAAAGGAAAAAATCTCAAATAATAAATACCTGTTACCTCAATTATGGTTTCAACTTTTTCTCCGGCTGTTTTAATTTTTAGCGCAAAAACTGCTTACCTTGATCTCTTGTAAGTTATGGTTGAGTTGTAGTTTCAGGCCGCACATACAATAAATGCTAGACTTGAAGCAATACCCGGCGTTGACCACATTATGTTGACCTTAAATGACTAAAAAAATCGGGCTTAAGGAGGCAATTTCAATTGGAATTGGCGGAATGGTTGGCGGAGGAATTTTTGCCGTTCTTGGTCTGGCTGTTTCATTGGCAAAAGGAGGGACTCCGGTTGCCTTTCTATTTGCTGGAATTATAGCGCTGATTACTTCTTACAGTTATGTAAAACTCTCCCTTTCATTCCCGGATAGAGGAGGCACAGTGCGGTTTATGAACCAGGCATTTGGCAAATCTATTTTTGCCGGTGGAATTAATAATCTGCTTTGGATAAGTTATATAATCATGTTGTCGCTTTATGCTTCAGCTTTTGGTTCCTATGCGCCTAACTTATTGAAAATAATTGGGGGAAAAACTGATTTTCATCTATATGCAAGCGCTGTAATTATCTTAGCATTGTTAATAAATTACTACAGCATAAAGGTGGTAGGAAAAATTGAAATGTATGCGGTTTCTATCAAACTTGTAATCTTATTATCTTTTATAGTGATTGGAGTCTATGGCTTATCTAAAAACCCTGCCGTAAGTCAATTGGACATTACCAAATGGGAAAATCCTTTGAAACTTTTGACAGGAGGTTTAGTAATTTTCGTGGCTTATGAAGGCTTTGAACTTATTGCCAATACAGTACCCGATATTGAAAATCCCCAAAAGAATATTCCCAAAGCCTATTATTATTCTGTAATTTTTGTCATTCTCTTGTATGTAGTTATTGCGATTGTAACTGTCGGCTCACTTTCATTTAAAGAAATAGCAACTGCACAGGATTACGCATTAGCAGAAGCTGCCAGGCCGATGCTTGGAAAAATTGGATTTACAGTTATTACCATCGCAGCATTAATTTCAACGTTTTCCGCCATCAATGCTTCTTTGTATGGAGGTAGCAAGGTAAGCCATGAAATTGCTGAAGATGGTGAATTGCCGCATCATCTAACTGGTAAATTATGGAATCAGCCAATTGGCTTAATGATAACTGCTATCTCAACATTAATCCTGGTGAATTTGCTTAATCTCGAAAGTATCTCAACGGCCGGAAGCATTGGATTTCTCCTGATCTTTTCTCTCGTGAATTTTATCGGATTTAAACTATCAGCCCAAATTAATGGAAATAAATATATTCCATTAACGGGCTTTTTATTTGGTGTAATTGCCCTCGTGGCCCTGGTTCAACAACAATATTCTTCTGACAAAACCGGGGTAATAACTGCCGCTATAATAATCGTAACCTGTTTTGTTATGGAATGGATTTACAAAAAAAGTGCACCTAAAAAAGAATTACCAACAGGGGAAGCTGGTAACAATAAGTAGAGATAACCTGGCCTCCAATACGAAGGTCCTTTTGTAGTGCATTCAGTACCTAATAATCAAACGCAAATTTTGGAGCTAATATTTATCTTAGCAAAAAGAGGCGAAATCATGCTATACGAAATTCTAAATGCGGCCTGCAAGCAGGACCTGGCCGGATTTAAAGTACTTGATGGAGTCACAGATGCTGCGTTAAATTAAAAGAGATTGAAAGACCTGGAAATTACGCAACTCTGAACGCCCGATCGGTTAGCTATTGTATTGTGAGATTTATTTTATTGTTTTTCAAATCTTCCTGTTTTTTCGTCTACGCGTATACGGTACATAATCGGCTTTACCCTGTTTGCATCATCCACAGCACTTGTAGAAACCTCGTGTTCGTGTGGGTGGATAGTGGCACTTGTAAGGAGCGGCCACATGTGATTGAACATATAATCCCTTGCTGTATCTGCCTCCTTTCCGTTCAATTCACTAAAGACACCGGTAATAATAACGCTTTGCCAGTTGGTCATGTACATTATCGAATCAACTTCAAAGCACACTCTGGTATTCTTGCGCATGATTTCCAGCTTAAGACCTTCCCTCGTTTGCCCAATTATATATTTGCCATCGAATACATAAGTCACAGGAATTATGTACGGCTTAGTGCCATCCGTGCACCCGATTCTTCCAACAAACTGGCTAAGCAATAGGTGATCAATTTGTAATTCATTTAGTTCTCCAAGCATGTAAAAGAGTATTCAGTTTGAATTCTAATGTCTCCAAAAGTAGCGTTGAACGTTACGACAAAAAATGATAAACAATGCCAGGAAACATGACAATCGTCATGCGTAAAAGTCTATTGATTTTGGAAAACAAGAAGGTAACTGTATTCAAAAAATTTAATATTTTTTTCACGCTTGATTTTAGTATTTACCCGATCGTATTATTAAAATATTACCTATGGTAAAAAGCCTAAAGTAAATTAACTTAATGTCTTAATCCTTTTCATTTAGGCTATTTTTGTGATATGCAGACATCTCCGCAAAACGTCGCATTGTTTAACCACTCTTCTATGGGAATTGCGGTGGTGAACAATGGTGGTATTATTACCGCTATCAATCCTTTTGCCCTAAAACTTTTTGGCTACTTACCTGAAGAAATTATTGGAAAGCCAGTTGAGGTACTTATTCCTGGACGCTTCCATCATTCGCATTTAAAAGACAGGAAGACCTATACGCATAATCCACGGAGCCGGCCAATGGGGTTGGGGATGGATCTTTTCGCTATAAAAAAAGGCGGCACTGAATTCCCCATAGAAATAAGCCTGGGTAATTATGAAGTTGACGGCGAAGTAAGTGTAATTGCTTTTATTAGTGATATCACCGTAAGAAAGAAATCGGAAGAAGAAATTATAAAACTTAACGACGAACTTGAGGCTACAGTGGAAAAAAGAACTGTTGAACTTACAGATGCCCTTCATGAGTTAGAGCGCTCTAAGGAAGAACTTAATAAATCCCTGGAAAAAGAAAAGGAGCTTAATGAATTAAAATCAAATTTCGTTTCCACGGCTTCGCATGAATTTCGTACTCCACTAAGTACCGTACTTTCATCAGCGTACCTGATTGAAAAATATTTCTCCACTGAGGACCAGCCGAAAAGGGAAAAACATCTGCAACGCATTATTTCATCGGTAAATATGCTTACTGATATTTTAAATGATTTCCTTAGTGTTGGTAAAATTGAAGAAGGTAAGGTACAGGTACGCGTGGCAGAATTCAATATTGAAAAGATAATGAAAATGATTCTGGAAGAAATAAAAAATAACCTGAAAAATAAACAGGAAGCTGTTTATTGCCACGAAGGAAATTCAGTTGTTTCCCTGGATCCTTCCTTGTTGAAGCATATAGTCATGAACCTCGTTTCAAACGCGAGTAAGTTTTCGCCTGAAGGCAAGCGGATTGAAATAAAAACTGTGAACAACAAAAAGCGGGTATTGCTCTCCGTTAGGGACTATGGTATTGGCATTTCAAAGGACGATCAGAAACATTTGATGGAACGGTTTTTTCGGGCGTCCAATGCAAGTAATATCCAGGGTACTGGTCTTGGTTTACATATAGTGGCTAAATATGCAGAATTTATGAATGGCCTGGTTACGTATAAGAGTGAAATAGGTAAAGGGACGGAATTTCTTGTCACTTTCAATACTTAAAAACAATTGAGATGAAAAAGATTTTGATAATTGAAGACAATGACGACATACGCGATAATACTGCGGAAATACTTGGGCTGTTTAACTACGAAGTGATCGTTGCGGAGAATGGAAAAACAGGAGTTGAAAAAGCTCTTGAACATTTGCCTGATCTTATTATATGTGATATAATGATGCCGGTACTCGACGGTTATGGCGTGTTGCACGCCGTACATAAAAATGAACGAATTAAGAATACGCCTTTTATTTTTTTAACGGCCAAATCTGAACGAACTGATTTTCGCAAAGGAATGGGCCTGGGTGCTGATGACTACATTACAAAGCCCTTCGATGGCACTGAGTTATTAAATGCTGTAGACAGCCGTTTAAAAAAATTTGACTTGCTGAAGGAGCAGCTTTCTCCGGCTATAGACGGTTTAAACCACCTTATAGAAGTTTCATTTGGTAAGAACGCGCTGGAGTCTTTAACTGAAAACAGTAATACAAATATTTATAAAAAGAAACAGGTTATATATTCAGAAGGTAATCATCCTAACCGGCTTTATTATGTGGTAAAAGGAAAAGTAAAAACCTTTAAAACTCATGAAGACGGCAAAGAACTGGTAACCGAGCTTTACAGCGAACGCGATTTTTTAGGATACATTGCGCTATTGGAACAAAGTGTTTACAAGGATACAGCAGAAGCACTTGAATCAACAGAAATAGCGGTAATACCTAAAGAAGATTTTGAAGATCTGTTGAATAGAAACCCTGAAGTGGCGAAAAAATTTATTCAACTGTTGGCCGGGAATATTTCCACAAAAGAAGAACATTTGCTAGGCCTTGCATATAATTCGTTGCGCAAAAAAGTGGCTGATGCCTTACTCAAACTTCAGAACAAATACAGCAATCAAAAAGATGAAAAATTTACAATAGACATTACCCGTGAAAACCTGGCAAGCATCGCCGGAACAGCAACTGAATCGCTCATTAGAACCTTAAGTGATTTTAGAACTGAAAAGCTTATTGAAATTTTAAATGGGAATATCACCATCATAGATTCAAAAAAACTGGAGCGGTTGCTTAATTAAACTGGATGGCGACTATATTTTTTATCATTGCATTATAGAAGATCTATTATTTTTTAACCTGCTATGATATATTTTCATACAAATATTTATTAAAATCAAGTTGCAATGCACAAAACCGCTTTTCAGAATTAGAGAGATTTTCCCGGAGATTGCCAAGTATTCTTTCTATCAGTGGCTTGCTTATAACCTCCTTAATTTTTTCGTCCAATAATAGCTTATCTAATTCCGAAATTTCGTTTCTTAGCGCCCCATTTAACTCATCCTGTATTATGAACCGGTTTTGGAAATTCTCCAATGCGTCCAGTAAATTTCTGTCGAAGCTTTCCTTAAGAATATCTGAAAGCCTATTTTTAAAATAGACATTTTCCTCCCTAAAAAAATCAAGCAATCTTTTCCAGGTGTTCGATTCAAACTGTATTTGTTTCACTTTTTTTTGTGGCATTTTGACCAGCCTCCCGGTTTTATTAACTAATGAATGGTTTTATTAAGTTTAAGCCCCGGCATTAATATTTTAAATACCCCATAAAAAAAATAATACACCGGGATTTCCAATTAAACTTTTAATGTTTAAACAATTAAACTAATGCAAAAATATTTTTTGGCGACGGATATATAAAGACTTATCGTCATACAAAAGAATGAGATTCATCAGTTGGCCACTGAAATTGGAACAAACTATCAGGAGATCGTTTTTGTATACTTGCATTCCAAAACCAACGTATTTCTTAATTATTACATTGAAATGATAATAAAATTAGCTTTGGAACAAAAATCGTTTCTATGTTTGTAAGAGATGATTTGTATTTGCTGATAAGATATTTTTATTTATCTTTTTTTATTTTACATTTCTTTGTGTTTTAACAGAAAAGCTCTTTTACATAGCTTTAGGCAACGGCTATGCAAGTAGGTTTCTGCAGGAAACTATATTGATAATCCTGCTGAAGGATTTTAAAACTGCTATTTAATAATATTTCTTGTTTAACATATCGGGTTCAATTGAACAATATTTTCTATTTACTCTTAAAATATAAATACATCATATTATTTCCCTTAGCCATTGTGGAAGGGCCAATATTAGCGGTGATAGTGGGATTTTTATGTATTGGGGGATACTTAAACTTATTTATTGCCTATCCTGTTATTGTTTTTGGCGACGTAATTGGTGACTCACTAAGTTACATGTTTGGCCGCTGGGGTATTCCTTCATTCCTTAAACCTTTCGTTAAACGATTTGGCCCAAAGCCTGAAAAAATGGAAGTAGTAAGAGCATATTTTAAGGCAAATCCTAAAAAGACAATTGCTCTTTCTAAAATTACTCTTGGTATTGGCATCGCTGGTATTTACCTGGCGGGAAATTCAAAAGTCCCTTATGATCGGTTCATTCGAATTTGCCTGGTTACGTCAGCCATGCAGTTTATTGTTTACATGGGGATCGGTATGCTGTTTGGAAGTGCCTACAAACAGATAAGCCACTACCTTGATCTTTTTGCCGCTATTGCAATTGTAACCGTGTTATCTGTACTGGTGATTTATTTTATAAGATCAATCGTCAAAAGACTATGAAAATCCTGTTTGCCTCCAGCAGCTATTACCCGCACATTAACGGGGTATATTATTTTGTGTGCCGGATTGGTCCTATGTTGCAGGAAAAGGGTCATACGGTTGCGATAATTGCGCCTTCCGAATCCATACATGCTTCTTACGGGAAAATTGATAACCTGGACGTATTCGGAATTCCATCGTTTTCTATAATAATTAATCCATCAATACGTCCTCCTATTCCATTTTTACTAAAATCGAGTGTAAGGCGAATCATAGAAGACTTTAATCCGGATATTATACATGTGCAGGATCATTTTCCCTTATGTAAGGCAATTATGCAGGTAAATAGAATTCTAAAAATACCTATAATAGGCAGCAATCATTTCATGCCAGAAAATTTTACGTTTTTGTTTAAAAATGAATCCGTCAAGAGGTCGGTTGGACATTATTTATGGAAAAGTTTCTCTAAAATATTTAACCAGGTAAACCTGGTGACAACGCCAACAGAAACAGCAGCGCAGCTTATAAGGCCGCGTTTGAAAGTGCCTGTCATCGCTATTTCCAGTGGTATAAGCCTTGAAATATTTAATCCCATCGGCGAAACAAAAGAAATAAAAGCGAAATATTTAATTCCCAACAAACCTGTATTGCTGTATGTAGGCAGGCTTGATCCCGAAAAACATATTGAAGAAATACTCCAGGCGGTGGCCGTAGCGGTAAAGAAAATTGATTTTTGTTTTGTAATAGTTGGAATGGGTACCAGCAAAATTGGCCTTGAAAAACTTGCAGGCAAATTGGGTGTAGCTGATAACGTCATTTTTACAGGCTTTATTCCTGATAATGAGCTTCCCTATTTTTATAAATTAAGCAGGTGTTTTATAATTGCAAGTATTGCAGAGCTGCTAAGCCTCGGCGCTTTGCAAGCTATGGCATCAGCGCTGCCGGTAATAGCTGTTAATGCAGGCGCCCTGGGGGAGCTGGTAAAGGATAACGTGAACGGCTACCTGTTTAATGAAGGAGATATTCCTGCTATTGTTCGCAGTATAGAGGACCTCATCACTCGTGATGACGTTTACAAAAGGATGAGTGCAAAAAGCCTGGAATTTGCGCAAAGGCACGACATTAATAAAACAGTAGAATCATTTGAAAAGCTTTATGAACAACAAACGGGTAAATTTTGAATAATAAAAATTGCCCATCGTAAAAAACAAGCGGAATAGTATTCAGTAAAAAAATGCAGGCATGCAGAAGTAATTACAACAAACAATCAAGTTTAATCTTTTATATTAACGCGGTTCTTACTTTCCTTCGTTTATTAATTTGAACAAACTTGCCGTTATGTATTAGTCCCAGGCACTTTCGCATCCATTGTAACACTCCATTCCGAAATAATTTACACGGGCGCCCTTTTGATTTAAGAAATCAATAGAGACAAGAATTTTATTGGAAAAATTTACGCTTTGACAAGTTGCTATTAACGTTAGCTATTTACTCTGCAGATATCGTGACATTCATATTGGGCAACAAGCCCCGCTTTGCTTTATATTCCTAAACAATAAGTCATTCAAAAAAATTATATCTAAGCGAAAATACATCGATAAATCAATTGGGAAAAAATAACAATGCTGGTCATGTAACGCATTTTTTTTTATGATTTTTTATTATAGCTTCATCAATAATTGAATTAAAAATTACCATTGTGCCTATTCGTACTGTTACTTATAAAACTTTTTCCATCACAAATAAAAATGTATTTTTTTAAACATAAAAGTCTTGATTCAATTGTCGAATCCAGTGAGGATAAAATGAAAATTTACTCGTATTTTCAGACCTCATAACGTTCTAAAATTAAAAAGATAAAAGCTGAAAAATATGAATCAAAAGACCAAATCAATACGGCCATTTATCGGGGCTAAAGATTTTGAATTGTCAAGTAAATTCTATTGTGATTTAGGTTTCCAGGAGAGCATCATTTCTCCGGATATGTCTTTATT
>JBDTKB010000316.1:0-6356 GCA_039935555.1 Ginsengibacter sp.
GCAGATCTGAACTCCCACGCCAGGTGAAGTGCATACGTCAACGGAACTCCTAACTGCGGAAAAATCATTTGCGCTAAAAGCAATTGCGGTGTATAAACCGGAAACCAATGAAACACGTCGAGCACAAGGAAACAAAAGCCTGCCTGTTGTATAAGAAATCCAATTACTAAAATCCAAAAACCGGTTGCTTTATTCCTGATTCCAAGGACAAACATCCTGATGATTTCCAAATATACCAGTATTGAAATAACACCTAATAAAAAAGCAAAATGCGGATTTAATACAGCACCCATGCAAACCACCATCCCGGCAATTACGAGCCATGTGCGGCGAGGCATATTCCCCTTATAGTATAATGCATAAAGCACAAGCAGCAAAAAGAAATTAAGCCATATAGATGTTATTGCAGCTGTATTACTGGCTCTTAATAATGGCAACCATTCATTTTCATTAAGAGTAAAATAAACAGACGTTAGTAAACCACAAAAATTAAGCAGCAATAACATAGTAAATAAGCTTGCCAATCGCTTTGGATAAAAGAACCACACGAAAAAAAAGTAGATACTGAATATAAACATTATACCAATAGAGACAGGCAATGAAGTGTAGTTTCCAATCCATGTTTGTGGCGCAACCTCGGGAGGTGAAATTAGTAACCGGAAACCTATATGCTTATTTGCATAACCCGGGTTGTTTGCATGCAGATTTGAATAATGTACAAATAATGTATGATAAGGTTGGCTATTTAAATTAATTATAATAGGATTGCGGGGCACAAAGATTTTTTCATTTTCAATAGAACTTCCAACCACACCATAGCGTTTTATTAATTTGCCATCCAGAAAAATTTCTGAGGCGCCAAATTCCCACATGCGAAGCGCAGCCGGCTTATCTCTGAAATTAATGGGCACATTAAAGACTTTCTGATACCATCCAACACCCTGCATCGCCAAAGGCTTACCATTCTTTTTTTGTAGTAACTCAGTATTTGCAAACTCCCAACCAGCTTTATTTGAATCCGTCGCAGGCAAATCATTTCCAGGATGAAATAGCCAAAGCGAATCAATTGGTAAATAATTATTACCCGTTAACTTTGACCAATAATCTTTATCTACGAAATCCTGAGCATTACAAAAAAAACCTAATAGCACAAAGCATAACAGCATAAAAAAAATATGCCTTCTCTTTATGGGGTAAATTGGCCTGATATTCATAAGTGCAAATTTAGAAGTAAGATACTCACAAACTTACTGCCCTCACCTTCTTTTCTCTCTATTGTTATCGCCCCTACGTGTGCTTCAATAATTCATAAACACTTTTTCCAGACTTCGCGTGAACTTAGAATTATCTTGCCTCTTTTCTTTAAAACTCAATTCTTGGACGAAAAACTGGGTGTCCTTAGTGCTCTAATGGACTACCTATAGAATAAACATAAAAAAACGGCTTCTTTTTAATTTAATTATATCCGAATAGGGAAATACAGATTCGTGTATTTGGAAAACGACCATTTTTTTTGTAAGAAATTCTCTGTTTTCACTGATTATCATGATGTTTAGCCTCAAG
Organism: Ginsengibacter sp.; assembly: GCA_039935555.1. Lineage (GTDB taxonomy): Bacteria > Bacteroidota > Bacteroidia > Chitinophagales > Chitinophagaceae > Ginsengibacter. The sequence continues at coordinate 1,564 of JBDTKB010000316.1, forward strand.
AATTCTTATGACAAATTGTTTCCATTTTTTTCTTTTGACATAATTTTAATTTTTATTTTGCCTACTCTTTTTACCCTTTTCGGCTTTGGGGTAACTTACTCTTTTATTCGCTATGCTAGAGTCAATTGTAAAAAAGATTTTCAGCTTTTCCCGTTTAATTATATTATGAATTTTGTTTAGTTATATCTCCATTGACGCAGGTATAAGGAAGGCTTATTCTGCAGCTGAGTATCTGTGCCTTGAAAGTCTTTATAAAATTATCTGTAAATACCTTGCTGGTTCTCAGAGATGCTGCCGCCCTGCCAGATCCAGTCAATAGTTTGAGCATTTGCAAAAGACACTATCAATAAAGAAGTTATTGATAGAAATGAAGATTTCATATTTGAATTTTAGTTGTTCAAAAAATAATTTGTAATAATTTTTTAAAAGCCGATGATGATCCGATTCTGGCACAGATAAAAAGCGTGGCTTTTTGTGCGGCTGATTATCTGTTCCTTGAAAGTCATTATACATTTATCTGCTCAATTTCATAAATTCTAAAAAAACTTTACTTCTAAAAACGATCTCATTGGCACAGAAAGTCACCTTCCTATTTACCTAGCTGGATATCTGAGCCAACAGCGACGTAATCTTCTCGTATTTGCAAGCAGGGAATGAAACCTATACTTTCACACTATCCGGTTGTATCTTTTTTACATTTGTGTTGAATGCATTGTTTAAGTAGTTTCTTGCTGGCACTTCTATAAACCGGTAAGTAAGGGATGCAACCAAAATAGTGAGGGCTACTATTACAAAAGTCAAAATAGCTCCTAGCGCGTAATTTGGTTTCTGCGAAATCATCTTTGTCATATTTGCAAACATGCCGGGTGTTTTATTAATCTGGATACAGGTAAAAATCATTTAGATGGGAATATGCACCATGTATATGGAAAAAGACCAGTCGCCTAATCTTTGCAATGCTCTTATATCAAGAATTCTTTTTAGTTCTGTATTATTATAAGCAGCCGGTAGTAAAATAAAGGGAAAGAAGGCTATGATGATGATATCCACTACTCCAAAGTGCATGCACACCAGGGTAGCCGCAAAAAAAAAACAAAGCACCAGCTGCTTTTTAGAACAGAATAGGCTGCTTTGATTTTATACCACTGAAACAATAACATACCGGTTAAAAAACCTGCGAGGCATCTCAGCAATCCAAAATCGGGAACAAGGTTAAGGGTGGGCTGTCCATTTGGAAAAGGCTGCGCTATAGGACCTAACTTATAACGCAAAAGCAAATAAAATGCAACCAGGAAGAGAAACATCAGCCACTTTCCGCCATTCTTTAATTTTGCAAAAAGAGGAACGAGCAACGGAAAAATAACATAAACCCACCACTCTGTGCTTAACGACCAGGAAGGTGAATTGAGCGGAGCTGCTCTGTAAAGATGGAACGACTGTATAAGCAACAAACAGGCAGGAAGTGATTTAGGATTAAAATTAGCAGCAAAAAAAGGATCAAGACTGGTAGCTGAATGAACAATATAAATGGCGAGCGCAAAAGCCCACATAGTAGTAAAAAAATGCAACGGATACACCTTGCAAACCTGGCTCCGATAAACTTTTTATAATCATTCCACGAAATCTTTTCAGCGAAGTATCTTTCATATACGTAACTCATGATGAAACCACTGAGTATAAAGAAAAAATCAACCCAAAGCCAGCCATCTGTTACCAAACTTGTATAACCGAATGGCACAAATTGCATGCCCTCAAGATTGCAATGAAATATAACCACAAGCAAAGCGGCAATGCCTCTTAAAGGCGTAAGCGTAGTTAAGTAAGATTTATTTTTTAAGGGCATAAAAAAATGTTGAAGAGTAAAAGAATTTGGAGTATAATTATAATACTACGGTATATTTAAAATAATTCCATCCGTGCAAAACTTGAAATTGAAAACCATGTTTGATTTTCTGTACAGTTCCCAGGCAAAATTATTTTATATGAAAGAGTTGGATAAGAGTGAAACAGCGGAATTTGGCTAAGTATTTATACGGTAATCAATTACCGCTGAATTACGGTAAAGGGGCTACCGTGCATTAGTGTTCTCCTTTCTTTTTCTTGTAATTCATCGTAACCCCTTTACAACTTCCGTGGCAGTTATGGAAGTGATCCTCCATGTCCCATTTTGGTTCACTAAAGTATAAGTTTGGAAGTTGTCATCACGTTCACCTTTTTTAGTAATATTTGTTTCACCCGGCATGGTAAAATCCTGTATTATTTCTGCGACGCTATGGTGTACAACCAATGCTGAAGATGGAGATAAAAACCGAATGGATAAGATGGAATCCTGCAAGGGTTTTTCATATTTAAACCGTACTACACCCACGTATTGCATGACTTTAGTTATCGCCGCTTTACTTTTAAAATACACACCAACCGGGTTTATAAAAACAGCATTCTCGTCAAGAATGTCATCATGCGTGTAACCATAATCATGGGCTTTCCATGCGTCACTCATTTTTTGAAATACGGCTCTCACGGCATTTTCATCGCTGGAGCTTTGTGCAAAAGCCTGTGCTCCGATAATAAAGCAGCAGGCAAGAAGGAATAATAGTTTCATAATTAAAGGTTTTTGTTTAAAAAGTAATTTTTTGGTGAGAAAATTTTCACAAAGATGTAAAGCAAACAATCGCTTATAAAATCATTTAGTGTGATTGCACAGAAATCTGAGCAGGTGAACAACTTTTCTTAGCGAACCAATTATAAACGCGGCGATTGACCGCTCACTCAAAAAAGCTGCTGCTGACCATTATTTTTAGGACAAGGATTTGGGAAACACTAATTTTAGTAAAGGGAAAATGCTATGCTAAAAGTTGTGTTCATATTGTTTCTGAATAGTGCAGTGGCTGTTGTTAGCGCACAAGTTCCACTTATATTAAATGGACGGCCGCACTGGAAGAATAGCTTTGACCTTGAACCTTATACCTATTCGTACCAGGAACTTTCTAATTCGCCTGTATCATTTTCTGACATAAAACAAAAATTTTTTTTGCCTTTTAAAGAAAATGATTATCGTTATGCTCAAAACCCACGCATTGTACAATGGCTAAAATTTACTATAAGAAATGAAAACAAAACAGATACGATACATTTAATATTGAGTCTGAATGCGCATTATCTTTTACAATTATATACAGGTGACAGTTTAATAGTTAAAAGAGGGACAGGAATAAAAACAAATGAGGCAAACCGTTTCGGTTTACCTTTTATACTGCCACCTTCTGAAACGCATACCTACTATGCAAAAATAGAAGAACACATTCGAATTCTTACTCCCCTTTATGTGCGTTTAGACACCCGGGAATCTTATTTTTCGCAGTTGAGTACCGATATTTTCCAGGAGCGATGGCTAAGATTTGTTTTGCCATTGATGGCCGGCATGCTGTTATTGATTTCGATATTTGGCCTTTTTCAGTACTTTCTTTTAAGAGACAAAGCTTTTCTATACTATTTCATTTACGCGTTTGCTGGTTTTTTATTCGCTTTTTATTGCCTGGAAGACCGCATCTATCTTTCGCTTTTTTCAACGGGAATCAGGCAAATTTGCGACAGTTTTTTAATGGCGATTATAATAGGCGGATATGTATTTTTTGTTGATGGTATATTGCACATTGCAGAACATTTCCCTAGAATATGGCGGATTCTTAAATTATTGCTTTTGATTGTAGCGATACAGGCAATCATTAGTTTTATTGAATCATTTATAACCAATCGCTTTTTATTTAATTCGGACGCCTATTATACCCACCTGCAAGGCATCCCGGTGATAGTAATTACCCTCATTCTTTTGATTACCACGATTAAAAGCAGAAATCCCGTTAAGCGCTTTATAGCGGTGGGACTTAGCAGCCTTATGTTATTTTTCTTTGTTCCATTTTGGGGTTTTTTCTTTAATAGCTTTTTTCATCTTTCATACGCAATTGCAAGCATTGTTGATTATGGGCCGTTTTTTTTTATATTCGGCATTACGCTGGAAGCAGGTTGCTTTGCATTCGCTTTGGCTTACAGGACAAAGCTGGTTACAGAAGAAAAAAATAATCTTCAATTAGAATATGCTACCCAACTTGAAAATGAATTGAAAACAAGAACAACTGAATTGCACAAACAAAATGAAATTATTGAAGCCCAAAAATTAACGCAACTGCAAACAGAATTTGAACATAAAATATCCGAAACAGAAATGACCGCTTTACGCGCGCAAATGAATCCGCATTTTATTTTTAATTGTCTGAACTCAATAAAACTTTATACACTTGAAAATGATTCTGCAACCGCCTCAGAATATCTTACTAAGTTTTCGCAGCTAATAAGATTGGTATTGGAAAATTCGCGGTCTGAGAAAGTTACGTTGGAAAAAGAAATACAAACGCTAACGCTATACATCGAAATGGAGGCAATGCGGTTTAAAAATAAAGTACGATACGCTATTGATGTAGCCAATGACATTGATGTTTCTTATGTCGAAATTCCTCCATTGCTGATACAGCCTTATGTGGAGAATGCTATCTGGCACGGTTTAATGCAAAAAAAAGAAGGTGGCTTTATCAGGATTTCTATCGCTATGGTTGATTATAATTTATTACATATAGAGATAAGTGATAATGGCGTTGGAAGAAAGCTGGCGCAGGACTACAAGAGTAAATCGGTTACCACAAAAAAATCGTTTGGATTGAAGATGACATCGGAACGGATGCAGTTGATTAACCAGGTGTATCAAACAAATACCTCGGTAGAAATTATTGATGAAACAG
>JBDTKB010000317.1:0-4059 GCA_039935555.1 Ginsengibacter sp.
AAGAATGCTTTTGCATCATGCTCATTTCTTTTACGCTTATTATAAATGTAATAGCCATAGCTGGCCACAATAATAAAATAGATTATAAAAATCGCATAATCGGCAAATGCAAAATTCTTGTTCATAAGCAATCGTAGTTTGAAATTTTATATATTGTTTTTAAGTCGGCTATATCTTTAACAAATATTCATCAAATATTTCAAAAAAAAATAAATATTAAGAAGAATGATTTTTCGATTGACAGGTTCTATTTAAACCGCATTATTAAATTAAACTTAGTCTTATGAAAAATTAATTTATTATTTATTGTTCAATTGATAATAAACATCGTTCCACCTGATTTCATTTTTAAGTTCGCGCATCTTTGTTTCTTTACCTATCAGCACCATTTCAATGCCGGCCATGTCTGCAAAGTCTTCGAGATGTTCGGATGTAAGGTTCTGACTAAAACAAGTGTGGTGCGCACCGCCGGCTAATATCCATGCTGCGCAACCTGTCGCCATATCCGGCAGCGGTTTCCATAAAACTCTTGCAACAGGCAGTTTTGGAAGATCATGTTTTGGAGCAATTGCCTCCACCTCATTTACCAATAATCGAAAGCGATTGCCCATATCAATAATAGATGCATTTAGCGCCGCGCCGCCACTAACGTTAAAGACTAAACGAACAGGATCGCCCTTTCCTCCAATTCCCAGCGGATGAATTTCGCAGGAAGGTTTGGCGTTAGCAATGGAAGGACAAATTTCCAGCATGTGTGAGCCCAATACCATTTGATTACCTGGCTCAAAATGATATGTGTAATCTTCCATAAAGGAATTTCCTCCATCTAAACCAGTCGCCATTACTTTCATCGCTCTAACGAGTGCAGCCGTTTTCCAATCGCCTTCCCCGGCAAAACCATATCCATCAGCCATCAAACGCTGGGCCGCTATTCCGGGTAACTGGGCCATGCCATGCAGGTCTTCAAAGGTGTCTGTAAATCCTTTAAAATTTCCTTGTTCCAAAAATTTTCTTAATCCAATTTCTATTGTTGCTGCTTCACGTAAGGAGCTATATTTATCACCACCTTTTTTCAAACTTTCCGTCAAAAGAAATTGCTCATCATAAACGGCGCATAATTTATCAATTTCAATTTCACTTACTTCATTATTCAACTTAACTAAATCACCAATACCATGTGTATTTACAGAATAACCAAACTTCATTTCTGCTTCCACTTTATCTCCATCTGTTACTGCAACATACCGCATGTTATCACCAAAGCGAACAAATTTTGCCTGTTGCCAATCATTCCATCCCGCTGCGGCTCTGGACCAAACGCCCAAACTCTTCAACACAGATTTATCTTGCCAATGCCCGACTACAATCTTTCTCTTCATGCGCATCCGGCTCACCATAAATCCAAACTCACGATCGCCATGCGCACTTTGATTCAGGTTCATAAAATCCATATCGATATCATTCCATGGGATGTCGCGGTTGAACTGCGTGTGCAAATGACACAAAGGTTTCTGCAAAATTTTTAATCCCCCAATCCACATTTTTGCCGGAGAAAAAGTGTGCATCCACGCTATAATACCGATACAGTTTTTATTAGTATTTGCCTCAAGGCACAACGAATAAATTTCCTCGGGAGTTTTTACAGTGGGCTTATAAACTACGGTTACGGGAATTTGGCCCGCGTCATTAAATTCTTTTGAAATGATTTGCGAGTGTTCGGCAACTTTTTTCAATGTTTCTTCTCCATACAAATGTTGGCTTCCTGTTGCAAACCAGACTTCCAATTTTTTAAGATCTTTCATTGTTCTTATTTTAAAATTTATTCAAGGATAACAAAATCAACATTTACCTTTTCAGCGAAACAAAGAAATTCTATAATTGGTAAAGCGGATTTGTTTGAAAAGCACAAAAAATGAAAATAATATTCCTTCTGTCTCTTATTTGTGTTTTAAAAATTTTCCTTTTACATGACTACAATTTTTTTTGATAATTCATCTCCTAAAATGGTTCAGCAGCACGAAAATTATTAAAATGTTTATTGTCCATAATAACTATTGGAACCATGTTTTCGCTCAAAATGTTTTTTTATTAAAGCATCTTTTAATCTTGGCGCATCTGAATTTATACTTTCAGTTAAATACGCCATTTGCGCGATGTTTTCCAGCACCGCACTGTTGTAGACCGCTTTGGCTGCTGTTTTACCCCAGGTGAATGGCGCATGATTTCCTACCAAAATCATTTCAGTTTCTTCATAGCTTAATTTTTTTTCTGTAAAACAATTAATAATCTGGTGGCCGGTTTCATATTCGTAATCGCCTTGTATCATTTCATCGTTCATCGGTGGCGCGCAGGGAATGTCAACTGTATTATGATCGGCATGTGTGGTACCGAAAATAGGTATATCTCTTTGCGCCTGCGCCCATGACGTTGCAAACATTGAATGTGTGTGAGAAATTCCACCAATGTTTTTCCATTGGCTATAAAGTACAGCATGTGTTTTAGTGTCTGATGAAGGGCGCAAATTTCCTTCAACAACCTTTGCTTCAAAATCAACAATTACCATTTGAGAAGGAGTCAGTTCGTCGTAAGGAACACCGCTTGGCTTAACGGCAAAAACCCCTAAAGCCCTGTCTGCTGCGCTCACATTTCCAAAAGTAAAAAGCACTAAACCCAATTTGGGTAATTGCATGTTTGCTTCATAAGCTTCCTGCTGTATATGTTCGTATTTTTTTTGCGTGGGCATTAGCTTCCTAATTGTTGTTCTATAAATTCGCCTGATTGCAAATATTTCAAATACCTCTTCTTATAAATTTCTACTTTGTTTTCATCCGGAAAATATTCTTTATCAAAACCCTGGCCCATGGCTGCCATAGCATCTTCAACTTTATCATAAATGCCGGCCGCAGTTGCTGCAAACATTCCGGCACCGGTCGCGCATGTTTGTTCCGACCGATGAATTTTTATGGGCATATTTATTACATCTGCCATGGTTTGCATAATATAAGGCGACTTTCGTGCAACGCCTCCGATGCCTATCAATCCTCTTACCGGAATGCCTTGTTGATTGAAGCGGTCCACAATTGCTTTGGCTCCAAAGCAAGTTCCTTCTACCAAAGCCTTAAAAATTCTTGGGGCATCTGTGCCAAGATTTAAACCACTTAGAGTTGCTTTTAATAATTGATTGGCATCCGGAGTTCTTCTTCCGTTCAACCAATCAACGAACAGTTCATCATTTTCATTTAAGGGCAGTTTTTCTGCGGCGGAAGAAAGTGCGCGAATCATTTTCTCTTCAAATTCCTCTATCAATTTATTAGCCGTTGAATCATCAATAATTTTAGAATCTTTTAATAAATTATTTATCGGCCATGCAAGAATATTTTTAAACCAAGCATACGTATCTCCAAACGCCGATTGCCCTGCCTCCATACCCAACATGCCCGGTACAACGGAACCCGGCACTTGCCCGCAAATACCTTCTACTAATATTCCCTCCACTTCATTATTGGGTACCACAAGAATATCGCAGGTAGATGTGCCCATCACTTTACTCAGATGATAAGGTTGTATTTGGCCACCAACCGCGCCCATGTGCGCATCGAAGGCGCCGACACCAATAATCACATCTGCAGAAAGCCCTAACCTGGCAGCCCATTCAGACGATAGGTTGCCTGCGGATTGATCAGCAGTATATGTTTCTTTGAAAAGTTTTGAAGTAAAGCAATCCAGTAAAGGATCTAAAGATTTAAAGAACTCATTGGGAGGCAAGCCACCGAACTCAGCTGCCCATAAAGCTTTATGGCCTGCTGAACAAACGCCCCTTTTCATCTGGTTTACATCCGTGCAGCCTGTAAGTAAAAAAGGTATCCAGTCGCAATGCTCAACCCAGGAATAAAGTGCCTTACTAACGGATTCGTCTACACGAAGGAGGTGAAGTAATTTTGCCCAGAACCATTCAGAGGAATAAACGCCCCCAACAAATTGTAAATAATTGGTTTCGAATTTCGCCGCATGTTCATTTATTTCCGCCGCTTCTCTTGTTGCGGTATGGTCTTTCCACAA
>JBDTKB010000318.1:0-2521 GCA_039935555.1 Ginsengibacter sp.
GTGAATGGTATGCAATCTATCCCCCGTTTCAAAAAGGTTTTGGCGCTCATGATGAGATATGGCAATATATGAATGGTGGGGTTGGCGGCCATGTCGCCGGTGAATTGGCGCGCGGCGCTTATGCAAATGGATTTGAAAATTATGGAACCGATATTTTAAATAGGATGTTTGAACTTGGTAAAAAATATGACAACAAAATTTATTTCGCTTATACAGGTTCCATTCCGCCGCCGCCACCAGCGCCGGTTTATAAAACAATTAATTTATCTGCTTATGCTAACATGGATCTATCCAACACAAATAATTCAGCCAATCATAAATGGATGAATGGCGGAAAACCCGGTGACGATTTTCATAATCTTCCCGTCGGTGAACAAATGTTTGATGGCATAGAATTTAATGTAATTAATCCTGCAACAAATAGCCGCAATGCAGTAGTTGCTGTATCAAATCAAAAAGATCTTCCTGATTCAATCAGCATTCCGGTGAATGATACTGCAGCCTGTATTTATTTATTACATACTGCCAGTAAACCTTCATCAGAAAATGTCGCCGGTATCGTAAAAATCATTTATGAAGATGGAAGCAATTATTTGCAATACATTATCATGGGTAAGCAGCTTGCCTATTGGTGGTTTACCGAATTAAAAACAGAGACTTCGGGCGTTGCATGGTACGGAAAAAATGAGGTGAGTGAGGGTATTGGCATGAGCTGGTGTGCTATTGATAACCCGCATCCGCAGAAAAAAATTAAAAGTATCGTTTTACAATCATCTCAAAATAATAATATTTACGCAGTGCTTGGGATTACTTTGTCAAATCAAAAACATTATGTGCCTGTAAACCCTGTTTCATTTGGCGGCCCCGATGACTGGGCTGCTGCAACCAATATGGATGCTATGATTGAGGGTTTAGCCGGTGTAAAAAATTCAGTACACAGCGAAGCATTTGAAGCGCCAATCATTTCACCAAAATGGGTAACAACAAAAAGTGATAGCGTCCATGCAACAGTTCGTTTTGCCGCTTCAAAGGGCTATGTTGCTTATCATTTTATTAGTGACAAAAAGAAACACATTATACATCTTACTGCAACGACCGGCGGTGATAAAATGTTCTTTCATATTTTATTACCTCAACGCTCAAAAGCAACCTCTGTTACTTACAACAATAAAAAAATTCCATTCAAACAATCAACCAGTGAACAATCAAATTATGTAGATTTTGAAACAGATGCTGACAGTATAAAATCATTCGATATACTCTATGAATAAGTTTTCAAATTTTCTGATAACATGTTTTTTTAGCTTAACATTATCGGCACAACAAAGCATTCATGTTTTGAATTTCCAGGCGGATAATGGATTTCAGCACACCTCAAAACAAAACGCCCTGTCAATGGTAAAAATGATAGGCGCCAAAAATAACTGGAATGTTGTTACTTCAACTGACACCGCGTTTATTACCATCGGGAACCTGCAACATTTCGATGTAATTGTGTTTAATAATATGTGTGGCAATGCGGGAAGAATATTCTCAAATCAACAACAAATGGCCATTCAAAGTTTTATCCGAAATGGTGGCGGCTTTGTTGGCATTCATTGTGCGGGAGCTATTTGGCAGGAAGGCGAACCCTTTCAGGGCTGGTATGAAAAACTTATCGGAACGCGCCTTGTTGATCATCCAAAAGTTCAAAAAGCGCGGTTGATTCTTGAAAACCAATATTCTTTCTGGAGGGACACTTTTCCAAAGGAATGGGTCATCGAAGATGAATGGCATCGTTTTGCTTACAATCCGCGGCCCTATGTAAACGTACTGTTATCCTTAGACGAAAATTCTTACGAGGAAAAACAGAAGCTAGATGGAGACCATCCTTTTACCTGGTATCAGTATTTTGAAGGAGGACGTTCCTTTTTTACATCTATTGGCCATACTGATGCTATTTATGAAGATGCAAATTATCAGGAATTAGTAAAACGCGGTATTTATTGGGCATCAGGAAAAGCTCCCGATATTTTTGGAGTCCCTGTGACTGTAGGTTTGCTACTTGATTTAGATGCCAATGAAGGCGTTCGCCTGGAAGACGGTGACCGGGTAGTATCATGGCAAAATCAGGCCCCTTCAAGTAATGTCAAAGACTTCATTAAGCAAGATAAGGGCCGAAAGTCCCCCGGGGCCGGAAGGCCCACATTGCAGAAAAACTCCGTGAATGCAGGTGGCAATAATACTGTTGTTTTCCACCGGCAAGAGTTGGTTAACGGTGATGATTGTGCATTTGATCACCTGACAACGGGTAGTGGATACACATGGTTCTCTGTTATGGCAGTAGGTAGACAAACGCCTACAATCCCTGGCGTGAACTCTTTTTTTGGAAACCTTAGAAATTCTAATGTTGATAATCAGGGAAACTATGAAGGATTTTGGGCAGGATTAAGCGATGACAACAGAGTGTGGATGGGCACGCGCAATGCTTTTACGTTTGGAAGATGGGATGAAAATAATCCTTTGGTTATAGATTCACGTC
>JBDTKB010000319.1:0-8529 GCA_039935555.1 Ginsengibacter sp.
GTTAGTCTATATTTGGGAATGCCAGTTTCTACATGGCAAAATAGTTGCATCTCATTTTTATGTATTGTACAATTATATTGCTTTAAAATTTGCATTACATCATTCATCTCAGTATAGTTAAATTGTAAAGAATAATCTTCCTCAATATATTTTTGAACGATGTGCGTGCACTGCAAAGCAAGTACCGACGTAGTTTTATAAGCATTGATCAATCCCGGCACTCCCAATAAAGTTCCTCCAAAATACCTTGCAACAATTACTAAAATATCAGAGAGATTTTTTGAATCTATTTGGGCTAAAATTTGTTTACCGGCGGTTCCGGAAGGTTCACCATCATCCGACACCCTGAAATCATTTTTATCAAAACCAATTCGATAAGCAAAACAATGATGAGTTGCTTTGGGATGTTCCTTCTTTAATGTTTGCAAATGATTTTTAAAATCGTCTTTATTTTTTATAGGAAAGGCGAAAGCTAAAAATTTACTTCCACGATCTTTAAATTCAGCTTCGCCGGAAGAATCAATTGTAAAATAATAATCCATAGAAAATATTAATGCACGGCAGGAAGCTAACTTTTTTCCTCAATAACTTGCAATAACTGCATAAATTAAATATTATTTTTCTGATCGATTAGCTTTAATTATACTTTTAAGATTTAAAACGTTCTGCTGAAGAAAATTTATTTAGCGTCCCGAATTTCCAGGTAATATTTAACAAAGGAAGCAAAGAACAACGATTAACATTTTCAAAATCCTACCTTTAATTTCTTAAAAAAATAATTTTGATTCAATTTAAAAATTCCCAGGATTTCGCGCAGCAAATGGATTTCGAAGATCCGCTAAACCGTTTTCGTGAAAAGTTTTACATACCAATAATTCATGGAAAAGAATCTATTTATTTTACCGGGAATTCTTTAGGGCTTCAGCCAAAAACTGCACAGGAGCACATTTTAAATGTTTTGGAAGATTGGGCAAATTATGGAGTAGAAGGGCATCATTTCGGCAGAAATCCATGGATAAAATTTCATGAAATGTTTCCGGCTTTGCTTGCACCAATTTTAGGCGCAAAGGAACAGGAATTAGTCGTGATGAATGAACTTACGATTAATTTGCACTTGCTGCTCGTAACTTTTTACCGGCCAAGTAAACAACGGTTTAAAATTATCTGCGAAGCAAAAGCGTTTCCTTCTGATCAATATGCACTGCAATCGCAGGCGCTTTTATCGGGGCTCGCGCCTGAAGAAGCAATCATTGAAGTGTACCCGCGTGATGGTGAGCACACCATAAGGCACGAAGACATTATTGCCACAATTAAGGAACATGCAAACGAATTAGCTGTCGTAATAATTGGCGGCGTAAATTATTATACAGGTCAGGTATTTGATATGGAAGCCATAACAGCAGCAGCTCATGATGCCGGCGCCTATTGTGGTTTTGATCTTGCGCATGGCGCGGGAAATATTCCATTAGATCTTCATAAATGGAATGTTGACTTTGCATGCTGGTGTTCTTACAAGTATTTGAATTCCGGCCCGGGTGCCATTGCAGGTGCGTTTATCCATGAGCGTCATATAAGTAATAAACATCTTTTGAGACTTGCCGGATGGTGGGGTACTAATAAAGAAAACCGGTTTAAGATGGAGAAGACTTTTGATCCTATACCCACAGCGGAAGGTTGGCAAGTTAGTAATTCTCCCATTCTTAATATGCCTGCGCACAAAGCTTCGTTAGACATTATAGCAGAAGCAGGTTTTGAAAATATTCTTGAAAAAGCAAAAAAATTAAGCGCTTATTTAATATTCATTCTGGATGATATCAATGCTTCTTCCGCAAACAAAAGCATAGAAATAATTACTCCAAGAAATGAGAAAGAACATGGTTGCCAGGTTTCGATGCTGATGCATGAAAAGGGCCAACAAATTTTTGACGCTTTGAAAGCAAATAGCGTTATAATAGATTGGCGTGAGCCGAACGTAATCCGTTTAGCTCCTGTGCCGCTATATAATACTTTCACGGATATTTTTAGGTTTGGAGAAATAATTAAAAATATGCTTGACTAAAAAATGCTACTTTATATTTTAAAATTCTCTAAAAGAAATTAGATTCTGAAAACAGGCGCTTAAATGTATAAATTACCACACTTTACAGAAGATAATGAGGAACTTGTTTATGAATTCATGCAAAAAAATTCCTTTGCAATACTCACAGGGTTTGATGGCAATTTTCCGGTAGCTACTCACGTTCCGTTGGACATAAAAAAAACCGACAATAATCAATTTGTGTTTACCGGCCACATGATGAAAAATACGGATCATCATAAAGCATTTTTGCAAAACGAAAATGTGCTGGTAACTTTTACCGGACCGCATTGTTATGTAAGCGCCGGTTGGTATGTAAAAAAAGATGTCGCTTCCACATGGAATTATATGGATGTGCAGGCAAAAGGAAAAATAACTTTTGGAGATGAGGAAGAAACAAAAAAAATAATTGAGAATATCACTAATAAGTATGAGCCTTCGGAAAGCGACGCAGCATTTAGCAAACTGCCAAAAGAATATGTTGATAAATTAGTAAAAGCCATTATTGGATTTACAATTGAAATCTCATCAGTTGAAAACGTATTCAAGCTAAGTCAAAATCGTGTAATAGAAACCAGGCAAAGCATCGTTGAACATCTTGCATTGCGTAAAGATGAAAACTCTCATACAATTGCTGCGGAAATGAAAAAAAGAATGCTACAATAAAGTGCCATATGACCTTAGATTATTTAGTTGGACAAATCAAAACAAAGAGTTCTTATTTATGCGTTGGGCTTGATACGAACGCTGAAAAAATTCCGAAATTTCTTCAATCACATCCAGATGCAATTTTTGAATTTAATAAGCAAATTATTGACGCAACAAAAGATTTATGTGTTGGCTATAAAATAAACACTGCCTTTTATGAAGCGAAAGGTTTGAAAGGCTGGGACGCGATGGAACGAACCGTTGCCTATATTCCAGAAACGCATTTCAAAATAGCCGATGCCAAGCGCGGGGATATTGGTAATACATCTTCTCAATATGCCAGGGCTTTTTTTGAAACTATGAATTTTGATGCAATAACAGTTGCTCCTTACATGGGCTCTGATAGTATAAAGCCTTTTCTCGAATACAAAAATAAATGGACAATTGTTTTGGGCCTTACAAGCAATGGTGGCAGCGCCGATTTTCAACAACGGAGAATGGATGAAAATTATTTATATGAGGTAGTGATTAAAAAAGTAGCAGAGTGGGGCACGAAAGAAAACTTAATGTTTGTTGTAGGCGCTACCAAGGCTGAAGAAATTGCGACCATAAGAAAAATAATTCCGAATAACTTCTTATTAATTCCCGGTGTAGGTTTCCAGGGAGGTAGCCTTTCTGATGTTTCAACACACGGCTTCAATTCGAATTGCGGTTTGCTGATAAATGTTTCGAGAGCAATTATTTATGCTGGTGCAGATGAAAATTTTGCACAGGAAGCGAGAACGATTGCCCATCAATATCAAACAGAAATGATGCATTACCTTTGATTACATTCTTACGAAAATTCTTAACAATAAAGTTGTATGGCGCAGGATCTTTTTCAATCCCCGGATTATTTTAATATAGATGAATTGCTGACGGACGAACATAAACTCGTTAGGGAAAGTGTGAGAACTTATGTGAAAAAAGAGATCTCGCCCATCATCGAAGACTATGCGCAAAGAGCTGAATTTCCTGAACAAATTGTAAAACAACTGGGTGATCTTGGCTGCTTCGGGCCAACCATTCCGCAAGAGTATGGCGGTGGCGGGCTTGATTATATTTCTTATGGACTTATGATGCAGGAACTCGAAAGAGGAGACAGCGGTGTTCGATCAACTGCGAGTGTGCAAGGGTCGTTAGTAATGTTTCCGATATACGCATATGGAAGCGAAGAACAAAAGAAAAAATTTCTACCCAAACTGGCGAGTGGAGAATGGCTTGGTTGTTTCGGACTAACGGAGCCCGATCATGGGAGTGACCCAAGTGGTATGTTAAGTAATTTTAAGGAAGATGGTGATTCTGTGATTTTGAATGGAAGTAAAATGTGGATCAGCAACGCACCTTATGCGCAGGTAGCTGTTGTGTGGGCTAAAAATGCAGAAGGAGATATTCAAGGGTTAATAGTTGAACGCGGAATGGACGGTTTTACTACGCCAACAACACATGGCAAATGGAGCCTGAGAGCAAGCGCGACTGGCGAGCTCGTTTTTGATAATGTACGAGTTCCAAAGTCTAATATTCTTCCGAACATTAAGGGATTAAAAGGGCCTTTAAGTTGCCTTACTAAAGCTCGCTATGGCATTGCCTGGGGAACTATTGGCGCAGCTATGGATTGTTATGATACAGCATTGCGCTATTCAAAAGAGCGCATACAATTTGACCGGCCAATAGGCGGATTTCAGTTGCAACAAAAGAAACTTGCCGAAATGATTACTGAAATTACCAAAGCACAGTTACTTACCTGGCGGTTGGGCGTACTTATGAATGAAGGAAAAGCTACACCTGCACAAGTAAGCATGGCGAAAAGAAATTCCTGCGAAATTGCGTCTAACGTTGCCCGTGAGGCTCGCCAAATGTTGGGTGGTATGGGCATTACCGGTGAATATTCCATCATGCGCCACATGATGAACCTTGAAAGTGTAATCACTTATGAAGGCACGCACGACGTGCATCTTCTTATAACCGGGATGGACATAACAGGATTAAATGCATTCAAATAGACGGGAACAAAATCCAAAAATTTTAAAAAAATAGACGTAAGGTGACCTGAACATGAAAGCGATTAAAAAGAGGAATAATTTCGAAAGGTCAATGGAATATTAAATCAAACTAGGATGAACATTTTTATCATTGGGTTTATGGGTAGTGGTAAAACACATTGGGGACGCATTTGGGCGGCGAAAGAAAAAATGTCTTTTTTTGACCTTGACAGTGAAGTAGAGCATGCATTCAAAATGAGCGTAAGTGCTATTTTTGAAGAAAAGGGCGAAGAAAAATTCCGGGAATTGGAAAGATATCATCTGCGCAAATTTGTAAGTAAAAAGAATTTTATTCTTGCAACAGGAGGAGGAACCCCTTGCTTTGATGAAAATTTGGAATGGATGAAATTGCACGGCAAAGTTTTTTATTTGAAAGCGGAACCGGAATTAATTCTTGAAAAGGTTTTGAATGAATTGGAGAAAAGGCCACTGTTGAAAGACGTTAACCCATCAGAATTATTATTTTTTATACAGAAGAAACTAGCTGAGCGTGAACCTATATATTCCCAGGCAACTGTAATATTGGAGGCTTCGCAATTAAATGAAAATTCCCTGGCTCCTTATATTAACGAGCGGGAAGAAATTTCTTAGAATCCATTATTAAAATTAATTTATCCATCAAAATGCATAAAGGTTTTTTAAAGATTGCTACGTTATTGGGTGCCATAACAGTTGCTATGGGCGCCTTTGCAGCTCATACACTTAAACAACATATTTCAGATTACGCCGTTAGTATTTTTGAAACGGGTATTCGGTATCAGTTCTATCATGTGTTTGCCTTATTAATTTCGGGCATCCTTTATAAAGAATTTCAAAATTCATTCGTTAAGTGGTCTGGCATTTTATTTATTATAGGAATTATTTTATTCTGCGGTTCCTTATATGTTCTCACTTTTATAAAAGCCGCTGTGTTGCCCGGTTACGATTGGGTTGGCGCCATTACGCCGCTTGGCGGGTTGTGTTTTATATTCGGATGGCTTTGCCTGTTTATCGGCCTGGTGAAAAAAATGATGTGAAGCAACGATTTTAACCTACTACGGAGAGATAATAAACAGCGCAACAATTCATCCTTCATTTAAGCATTTCTTTATCTTTGTAACCAAATGGCGACGAGCAAAAAGACTAAAAAAACCAAGACGGCAGATCCTAAAAAAATGAATGCGGATGTGGAGGAAAAAGTTGAAGTAAAGAAATTACTCAAGGACGAAAGGTCTCATAAGATTGTGGGAACCCTGCTTATACTTCTGGCTTTTTTGCTTTTCATTTCGTTTACTTCCTATTTATTCACCTGGCAGGAAGACCAATCTAAAGTTTTTAAAGGATCAAAGATTTTACTACCAAGTCATGCTGAACCAATGGCAAACCTTCTGGGTACCGCTGGTGCATTTTTTTCTGATCTTTTTTTCAGATCAGGGTTTGGCATTGCTTCCTATTTATTTTGTACTTTCTTTTTCGTGTTAGGTGTAAATACATTTTCGCCTAAAAAAATATTTTCCGTAAGCCGCAATATCCGATATGTAATTGTTGGCCTTTTGGTAATAAGTTGCTCTGCTTCTTTTCTAATGAACGGGCATCCTTTCCCTTGGGGTGGCGCTGCCGGAGACATGGAAAGCAAATGGCTGCAGCAGGAAATTGGCAAAGTAGGAACAGCGGCTGTTTTACTAGTGGCTTTGCTGAGTTATATCATCTGGCGGTTTAATCCATCGTTCAACCTGCAAAAGAAAAAAATACATCCTGGTGAAGAAGTAGAAGTTGAAGGCGAACCCTTCCCTGGTGCGCCTCTACCTAAAACGGGTGAAGCCAAAGCCCCGGATTTTTATGTTCCTTTAATGAACGTTCCTCCGAAAGAAGACAAAGGTGTGAATCATGATTTTCTAATTGTAGAAAAATCTATAGACTCTGAAGATGCAAAGCCTGTTGAAGAGGAGCCATATATTTTGGCCCATGCTAAAGATGAAAAAAATAAAAACCCGGGGCCGAATAATACACCTGGCAACGGCCTCCAGCTTGAAGTTAAAACAGCGCCGGCAACAGAGGAAGAAAGTGATATTGTTCCAAAACCAAAAGCCCAACAACTTTATGATCCGATTCTTGATTTGAGAAATTATAAATTTCCAAAAATCGATTTGCTGGAAGCACATGGGAGCGAAAGAATTATACAGGACGTAACTGAATTAGAAACGAACAAAAACCAGATCATAAATACGCTCAAGAATTATGATATTGAAATCCAAAAGATTTATGCCACAGTCGGGCCCACTGTTACATTATATGAAATAGTTCCTGCACCTGGTGTGCGAATTTCACGAATAAAAAACCTGGAAGATGATATTGCTCTAAGCCTTGCTGCGCTTGGCATTCGCATCATTGCGCCTATTCCCGGAAAAGGTACCATTGGTATTGAAGTTCCGAATGTGAAGAAGACCGTGGTGAGCATGAGAACGCTATTAAATTCTGATAAATTTCAAAATAATAATTATTCGTTACCCATAGCTATCGGTAAAAAAATTGACAACGAAAATTTTATTGTTGACCTTACGACAATGCCACATTTGTTAATGGCGGGCGCAACTGGGCAAGGTAAATCTGTAGGATTAAATGCAATTCTTGTTTCCCTTCTTTACAAAAAACATCCTTCGCAATTAAAGCTGGTTTTGATTGATCCAAAAAAGTGGAGCTGAGTATTTATCAAAGTATTGAAAAACATTTTTTAGCCAAATTACCCGGCGAAGAAGATGCCATTATAACTGATACCAAAAAAGTAATTCATACGCTAAACGCTTTGTGTATTGAAATGGATAACCGCTATGACCTTCTTAAAGAAGCGGGCACAAGAAACATAAAAGAGTATAATGAGAAATTTGTTAACCGAAAATTGAATCCTGAAAAAGGCCATCAATATTTACCCTTTATAGTGTTGGTTATTGATGAGTTTGCAGATTTAATTATGACGGCTGGCAAAGAAGTGGAAATGCCGATTGCGCGACTGGCGCAACTCGCCAGGGCAGTTGGTATTCATTTAATTATTGCTACGCAGCGGCCTTCGGTAAATATTATTACCGGTACCATTAAAGCAAATTTCCCTGCCCGCATCGCTTTTAAAGTAAGTAGTAAAATCGATAGCCGCACCATTCTTGATGTTGGCGGTGCAGAACAATTGATTGGAAAAGGTGATATGCTCATAAGTTATAACGGCGAACTTACGCGGCTTCAATGCGCTTTTGTAGACACGCCGGAAGTTGATAAGGTTACTGATTTTATTGGCGACCAACAGGGATATCCACAAGCGTTCTTGTTGCCAGAATATGTAGATGAAAAAGAGTTTGAAAATAAAGACTTTGATGTAAACGACCGCGACGCACTTTTTGAAGACGCTGCAAAATTAATTGTACAAAGCCAGAGTGGTAGCACTTCTTTATTACAACGTAGAATGAAGTTGGGTTACAATCGGGCAGGAAGGTTGATGGATCAGTTGGAAGCTGCAGGTGTAGTTGGGCCAAACCAGGGCAGCAAGGTGCGCGATGTGCTCATTAAAACTGACGCGGAGCTTCAGCAATATCTTACAAGGGATTAATGCTAACGATCTTATGTAATGCAATCTGGCGAACAGCCAATAATTCCTGTATCGCATGTTTTTTTCTCAAAATAAAGTCGGTTTCAACCATGGATTTTTTTTGGGAGCTAAAACTGATAAATAATTTTTCAAACACTAAGGCGGTTTTC